>CBFGWJ010000042.1:0-10257 GCA_965652335.1 uncultured Gammaproteobacteria bacterium
GCTGGCAGTGATGCAATTGCTCGGCAAATTCGTCCCGGCGCCAGCTGGATGTATTGTGGAAATTGATGGCGCGAACCAGGGGCTCTGTTGCCAGCATCGCAGCGATTTCCTGTTTGCGCCGCGCAAAGCTGGCTGGCGGGCTCATACGCATGACCTCGCAGCATCCGGAATCAGCCCGGACTCGGCCATCAGCACCAGCAACGCCGCGACATCACTTTCATCCGGCTCGGGTTTGAACTGCAACAACAGGTCAACCATGTGTTCGAATTGCCCGGCCAACCGCCGGTTGAATTCATCCGGGGTCCGAGGCGCCTGCTGCCCTGGCGCTGCCAGGTTTTCCAGCCCCAGCACCATGGGCACGCCCAACTCGGATCCGTCATAACGGGCCCAGTGCCGCAGCTTTTGCCGCAGGCTAACGGCATCACACTCGTCATTGGCAGCGCAGGGATGCGGATGGGCCTGCACGCTCGCGCCACGGCCCAACAGGCCCAATGCCAGGGCGGTATTGATCATCATTTCCAGCAGTTCACGTCTTTGCATACGCCGTCCTGGGCGAGTTCATGTGATTTCTCGCCACCACAAGAATGGCAGCAAGTGTGCCGCTGGCCTAGGACTGGCTTTCGGCCACCAGCTCAAGGATCCGGGACAGCAATGACTGAATCTTGAATAGCCCATCGTCATCTTCGATTCCGCCACTGCCGTCGTTTGTCATGCCAATAACAACCCACGGCGGCCGCCCATTGGACTCCACAAGCCAGCCATGTGTTAGCACATGGTAACCGCTGCCGGAGCTGAGACTGCCGCCCTTGTACCAGACACGGTCCCAATGGTTACGCACGCCCACTTGCGCTGCCTGGGCGCCCATCACCCGATCCACCAGCTGCATGGCAACACTTCCCTTGGGGAATTCGCGAAGCGTGGCAAAGTTGGCGCATATGTCCATCGTGCTGGCACGCCAGCTGCCATCCGTGAGCAGGGTGGTATTGTTGAACGGGTAACTGCTCACGGGACCGAGCGGAACGATGGAATTGTTGATAAAAGCCAGTTGGTTGGCCTCGGAGTCGTTGAGATAGCTGGTTGAGGTAGCGAGGTTGAAGGAAAAAAACAAATGGAATTGTTCGTTCACTGACAGAAGTGGGCTGAGAACACCGGGATCATTGACACCCGACCGCGCGATGTAATCATCGATGTTGGCACGGCCGGTCACCTCATGCACCAGATCGGTGGCTGAGTTGTCGCTGACGCCGATCATCATCACGGCCAGGTCGCGAAGTGTGAACAGGGTCCCGTTTGGCTCGTAATTGATTTCGCTTCCGCCATTCACGCGTTCGTTGGCGTCGAAAGCCACGTTCTGGTCAGGATCGAGATTGCCGGCCATCACCTCGTCGGCCAAGCCTCCCAAAACCCAGGGTTTGAAGAGCGAGCCGGTTGCGAGCAATGCATTGGCATTGTGCGACCAGGCGGCGTGACATGCGCCATCTTCGATATATCCCACCAGCACGGCCGTTTCGGCGGCCAGTGCGGAGAAATTGCTGATTGCCTGCTCCATGGTGAGTGACTGATCGGCCGGATATTGCAAGTTGCCGTTATGCGGCGTGACCCCAAGACTGGTGATCACCTGGTTGCCGGAATAACTTGCGGTCAGCGACAGAAATCCGGTGTTCTGGTTTGCATCCTGCCCCTGGATGAATACGTTCAGCGACATGGGCGTCATGCCTACGATATCGGTGACGATGGCGGAGGGAAAGTCAGTTCGAACGGCATGTATGAATGCCTGTGTGGCAGTCGCGTCATTGACCGCCAGCCACCCCGCTGAAAAATGGTTGTTGATTTCCGTAGTACTCGTACTGCCCAGGTTGGGTTCCGCGAGTTCGGCCAGGAGCCAGGCTAGCTGGTTGGCGGCCCCTTCATCGGGGAGCTGGAAGATTCCCGATTCTTTCGGAAAGAGTGGCGGGATGTCAGGGTCTTCCATACCGCTACGGAAAATCGGCTGTGCAGCCAGTGAACCGGTAACTAAAATCAGTGCTGATAAAACGATAGTTTGGATGAGTATTTGTGCGTCAGTTCGGTTTCGTTTTTTTTCTTTCAACATCGTCCTGCCTTATGCTTTGTTTGGGATTTCTGGTTTGGATCAAGCTTTCAGGATAGAACATACTGAAACACGCAGTATGCAGATTGGACTCATGTTAACGAATTCCTTCCATGACTTCACGGTGAAATTCCCGCTCTCCTGCCGGATTGTTCAGCACGGGATGGGCAATTCTGCCCGGGAATCAGTTGACCCTGAGTTGCCACAAAACCAAAAGCGCTGCATAAAACCGTCGCCAGGACTGCAGTCTGTTCGATTCAGTCTGGCGGGGCTGGCGCCGCAGATAGGCCTGGACAAAACCATCGGCCAGCGCATCGTCCAGGCCATGATGCTCAATCACCAATGCCAGGTCGAACCAGGGATCGCCCAGGCCGGCGTACTCCCAGTCGATGAACTTCAGGCCGTCACTGCCTTCCAGGATATTTGCGGCCACCAGGTCATTGTGGCAGAGGCACTCGCGGTGGGGTGTGTAGCGTAACTCCGCCAACAGCAGGTTCGCTGCATCCGCGATTTCCCGCGCTTCATTCGTGCCCAGCTGCAGCGCATACCTCCTGGCCGCCATTCCCGGCTCATAGATATTGCCCACCGCCGGCAAGGCATGCAGGTCCCGCATACGGCTGGCCAGCTGTTCCAGCTTTCTCGCATCCAGCAAATCGACCGCATTCCAGGCCCGGCCCGGCAGGTAGCAACGCAGGGTGATGCCATTTTCGGCGTCGTAGTGCAAAGGTTCGGCGCCCAGGCCGGCGAGGAACACGGATTCGGAAACATCGTGTTCGGCATCCCGGTCCAGCCCCAACTCGCGGGCCAGGGGCTTGTCCAGGCGAAGCACGCACATCTCCTTGCCTCGGTGGACCAGGTAGGAGGTATTGGTCGGCCCATCCGACAGCGTGCTGACCACGGAATCCGCAGCAAGGCCCGGCATCAGCACCAGCGCCCGCTTAAGACTCATATTCCTTGCGCCTCGACTTTATCACTCAATTTTCCCGAGTCCGCTCTGTTCATGCTGGCGCGCCACGAGCGGTACCCCAGCACAATCAGCACAAGGTAGAAAACGAACAACAGGGCTGTCAACAACAGGCCACGACTAAGGTACAGGCCAACCGAAACGGCATCGATGACAAACCAGTAAACCCAGTTTTCCAGCACCTTGCGCGCCACCATGAACGTGGCGATCACCGCGCCAAAAGTGGTAAACGAATCCACATGCGGCATGGCCGCATCACTGTACTCTGTGAGCAGGTGGCCGCTCACAAATACCAGCAACAGCACGGAACCTATGGCAAACACGTGGTACAGCAAGGGCCAGGTGGTAACCTGCAATTCCTGCTGTTGCTCCCCATGCCGCCGCCACTGGTACCAGCCATAGGCCGCCATGGCGAGGTAGAACAGCTGCAACACCGACTCCATGTAGAGCCGCGCTTCAAACATGATGAACAAATAGATCAGCGTGCTGATGGCAGCCGCGGCCCAGCACCAGATGTTCTGGCGAATGGCCAGCACCAGGTAGGTGATGGCCAGTATCACGGCGATGGCTTCCCAGGCCAGCATTCAGCCTTCCCGTTCGCCCGGAGCGATGTCGAGTTTCGGCGAAGCGGCAATGTCAAGGCGGGTGTTGAGGTACTTGACGGTAAACACCACGCGTCGCTCCGCTGCCATCGCATTGCGCATGCAAACATTGATGGCCCGGGTCACGGCGTCAAAATCTCCCCGCAACTGCGTGGCCAGCTGGTTGGTGACGATTTCGATCCCGGGTTGCGCGCGCAGGTCCATGATGAAATCGATGATCGGTGGTTTGTAGTTGGCATCCAGCGGGTACATGCTCAACTCGGCGGTAATTTCCATGGTTCAGCCTTTGCTCCTGCTCAGTAGTGCATTTCCAATGTGACGCCAAACAGCGCCGGGTCCGCAAATTTCGTATACAGGGTGTTTTCGAATGCCGGCGGCTCGTTACCGAAATAAAAGCCGCGCTGGGCGTAATCTTCATCAAAAATATTACGCCCCCAGGCGGATAAAACCCAATTCTGCCATTGTTTACCGATGCGCATATTCACCAATTGGTAAGTTTCTGATCGCTGGTTGTGGCTGATGTCGAAATAGAAGGCATCGCTGGCATTGAAATCCAGCCGCGCGAACCACCCCTGTGGCGAATGCCAGCTGGCGCCGAGGTTCAGGTTCCACGAAGGCGCGTGGGCCAGGTCGCGGTTGATGGCGCCGGGGCTGATGGCGGCGGTGCCGGGTGTATTGCGGATGTTGCTGTCCAGCAGGCCCAGGGCGGCGTGCAGTTCCCAGGCGTCACTCAGCTGCCAGGCCAGGCTGGCTTCCAGCCCCCGCACCGTGGCGGCGCCGTTGTAGGTGACAAACACGAAGCTGTTGGGATCAAACTCCACCTGCTGGCTGGACTGGCTGAGTTGCGCGTTGTCGCGATCCATGTAGAACAGCGCCAGTTCGCTCTCCAGGCTGTCGTCCAGCCACAGCCCTTTCAGGCCGATCTCATAGTTCCACAGGGTTTCGGCCTGGTAGGGAATGAATTCCGGCCCCAGCACGGCTACGCCCTGCAACGCTGCAAGCGAGGGGTTGAAGCCGCCCGCCTTGAAGCCGCGGGCGATTTTTGCGTAAGCCCGTGCGCCATTGTTGAATTCGTAGGCCAGCGCCATATGCCCGCCCCACAAATCATCGTCCGGGCTGCAGTCGAACTGGCTGCAGCTGGAACCTCCAGGCGGTTGGCCAGGGTAGTTGATATCTGACCACTGGTCGCGATACTCGGCTGACCAGTGTTCAAGACGCATCCCGATCTCCAGTTTCCAGCGCTCACCCAGCTGCGCATCCAGGCTGCCGAACACGGCCCAGGTGTCCGCCTGGTAGGCGCTTTGCAACTGGCGGTTGGTCAGGCAGGGGGCACAAAAGGCTTCTTCGCCGCTGTCGTCATAGATGCCGGTTGATGAAATCTGGTTATCCTCCTCCAGACGTTGCCAGAACATGCCCAGCACCCAGTCGGTGCTGTCATTGAACCAGCGGCCGTCCGGAGTGGAGAGCAGCCGGAACTCCTGGTTCAGCGAACTTCGCTGGCGCGGGTTCTGGTACCGGTAGTCATAGATATAGTCTCCATAGCCCTGCCAGAAATCGGTATTGCCCCAGTCGCCGTCGTAGCTGAACAAGATATCGCTGTCGGCAAGGCTGCTGATGGACGCGAACTCCACGGCGCGATTCAGCCTGCCGGTAACGCGCAGCGAAGCGGCACTGGTCTGCTGCTCATCCCTGCCGGGGTGGTCCGACTGCAGCACTTCGCCATTGAGCACGGTCCAGCCGTCGTAACCGTTGTTCGAATCCATGTGAAGGCCGGTGAGCAGGGCCGACCAGTCTGCATTGATATCCCAGTTGAGCTTGGCGCGTGCCGCCAGTTCATCGCGTCCGTTGGTGTCATCGCGCCCCAGGTACGGGTTATCGCGAAAGCCGTCCTGTTGCAGTTTTCCCAATGAAACATGTCCCTGCACTGTTTCAGACAGGGTCCCGCCGGCAGCGGCAGCGACCTTGTACAAGCCATCACCGCCGGCGGTAAGTTCGGCATCGACGCGCGTTGCTTCGCCGGGGTCGGTGCTGCGCATGTACACCACACCGGCCAGGGCGCTGGCGCCGTAGCGGGCGCTTTGCGGCCCGCGCAGCACTTCCACCTGGGCAATATCGAACAGGCTGGCCACGCCGCCGATGCCGGACAGGTCGATGTCATCGATGTAAAAGCCCACGGAAGGGTTGGGCGCGCCTTCGTACTGCTCGCGCTCGCCGATGCCGCGCAACTGGAAGTAACGCGCCCTGGACGCCTCGCCGGACAGGTTCATGTTCGGCACCAGCGGCACCAGCTCCTCGAAATTGGCCAGGGTGGCGGCGCGAATGTCTTCTTCGCCCAGCACAGTGATGCTGCTGTCGGTTTCCAGTGGCGAGCCCAGGCGATAGCCGGAAACCACGATTTCTTCAAGCAGCGTGTCGGACTCTACTGCCGCAAACAGCTTGGAAGAAATTCCGGATATCAGGAAAGGCAGCACAATCGCCACCAGGCACTTTTGTTTGAAAGGCATCATCGGATCCTCGTTATGTTCGGGGACCGGTTGATGGCGAAGGGAGTAAGGGAAATAGCTGAGGCGTTCTTCCGCTTCCTACGCCGGTACTAACCGGATCAGGTTCGAAGGGTTTCCGCCTGCGCGGATCTCAGGCCCATCATGGGCCACCCCCAGGGAACGGTGTAATGCTAACGCATGTGGGGGGCCAGTGTAAAAGCCGACTGGCACCGGGCTTGCCGGCCGGACCACCGGGAGCTTGAACTCTTGTACCAACTCCTGTGACCCGGCCGGTGCGTTCTGCACGGCGCTGGACTAGACTTACCCTGTCCTGGCCCCGCTATTTGCTGACGAAGGAGGAACGCTCATGAACATGGCCCTGTTATCGCTCTGGATGCCCATCCTGCTATCCGCAATTGCCGTATTTATCGCCAGCAGCCTGGTGTGGATGGTGCTGCAATACCACAACTCCGACTGGAGAAAGGCGCCCGACGAAGAGGCTCTGCGCACCGCTCTCAAAGGCCTGGCGCCCGGCAGCTATTCCGTGCCCTGGTGTGGCAGCAACAAGGATCGCGCCGACCCTGCCTGGCAGGCGAAGATGAAGGAGGGCCCGGTGGCCATGTTCACTGTGATACAACCGGGTGGCGGCATGGGCAAGCAGCTGGGCCAGTGGTTTGTTTATTGCGTGGTCATTTCCACCCTGGTGGCCTACATGGCCGGCGCCACGCTGACTGCCGGCGCAGAAACCATGAAGGTATTCCAGGTTACCGCCACCGTGGCCGTGCTGGCTTATGCCGGATCGTCCGCCTGCCAGTCGATCTGGTTTGGCCAACCCTGGAGCCGGACTGCCAAGGACATTCTCGATGGCATCATCTACGGCCACATCACCGCGGGAATTTTCTGCTGGTTGTGGCCCTAGCGGGTCTTTGACTGATCAGGGCCACCATCGCGGAAACCGCAACCAGGTCTCCCTTGCGCAGCTTGCCAGGCCCTCAGTAGGCCGGACATCTCACCAGTTCAAGAGTATCGGTTCCGACCAGTTCGCTGAGGGCAGTATC
Source organism: uncultured Gammaproteobacteria bacterium (assembly GCA_965652335.1). Lineage (GTDB taxonomy): Bacteria > Pseudomonadota > Gammaproteobacteria > Xanthomonadales > SZUA-36 > JAWXBM01. The sequence goes on from CBFGWJ010000042.1 coordinate 7,197, forward strand.
CTGATTGCGCAGCACCAACCGGTCACGTTCAGCGGCTACGATCTGCAAGCGCTGCGCACCCGCATTTCCATCGGGACCGCTCGCATGGATAACCACCGTGTCACCGTCGATGCTGAATTCGGCGGCCGCCAACGACTTCCAGCGGCCGTCCTCGGCCACCAGGGCTTCGTGCATGAAGTCGATGGTGAACGTCAACCGGGATTCCGCGCAGCTCTCCGCATCGATGGCCCACTCACCCATCACCGTCTCGAGGTCGGCGGCGGCGACGGATCCAGACAGAAAGGCCAGCAGGTACGCGGCCCGTTGTAATTTCCTTCGCATAAGCCGTCCCTCAGTCATCGCTCAAATACCACACCGCATCATCCGGAAAAACCTGCAAGGCGTCATTGATGGTGTGCGTCTCCAGGCGCGGGCCATCTTCCTGTTCGAGAATTTCCAGAAAGGTGGTTCGCACCAGGTTCCAGCCTTTCACGAAGTTCAGCCGGTTCTCCAGCCGGACAGCCGTAGGGCCGGAAGCCGTATACACTTCTTCAAGACAGACGCCGTCCACGCTGGCCTCACCGTCGACATAGAACCAGCGCAGGTGCGCGCCTTCAACCTGTGGTGTCTGCCCATAGGAAAGTGACCAGGCTGCTAATTCGGGCGAAGTGGCCGCCACCATACCCAACTCGCTGCCATTGTGTTCGACATACAACATGGTGGCGGCCACCTGGGCTGCGCCGTTTTCAACCTTCAGGCCGCCGGTACTGCAATAGTCGAAGGTTTCTGCGATGGTCTGGCCGGTGAGCTCCGGGGGTGGCAGGTCGAAGAGAACGGTGCCGTCTTCCTTGATGCTGCCGATAGCTCCGTCATGACCGTAAGTCTGAATTACGGCTGTACCGCCCGACCATTCGGCCAGTCTGCCGGCTTGTATGGGGTCGGCCTGGGCAACGCCGATCAGGCTGCATGCGAGTGAAGTAGCAAGAATTTCGAGTTTCACAGCTTATTCCTCCGACGGGGTGGTTTTTGGCGCTTTCACCTACAAACGCATTTTCCGGCCAAAAGCGTTCACATTCAGGAACGCCCGTTAAAATTTTCCAACTCGATGCATGAACAGTTTTAGCGGCATTTTGCGTATCAATGACAAGTAGAGATGCACCAGATAGTTCCCGCGCCTGAATGCTGTGGGACCTTGTTGAACTTGATTCGGGGTACCCGTCATTACCCTCGGCTACGGCGTGATCGGTGCTGGAAGAGGCGATACTGTATCGCAGTCCAGAGGCACGATCAGCGGCAGTAAAAGAAACAACGGTGGCATCTCCGATTGCGCCGGGAACAATTACTCCTGGCCGGGCGGGTGCCAGGCCACCAGTATTCCGCGATGGCTTCGAGACACGCACCGTCCACGAAGGCCTGCAGACGTTTCCGGATGATGCACAATGGAATCTTGAAACCTTTTGAAAACAACCCTGGAGATGATCAACATGCGTACCCTTTCGACCGCCGTATTCCTCATGATCCTTGCCACTGGCAGCCAGGCTGATGACCTCAATGGCAAATTAACCGGCATCATCGACTCGCACGCTGTTGAAGTGGCAGTCACCTGCAGCCGCGAAAAAATCGGCAGTGCGAACTGGCTTACGGCTTACTCGGAGCCCTTGCTGCACAGCCGCATTGAGGATCGCAATGGCGACGGAATTGCAATTTCCGTTTCAAGCAATGGTGAGCAGGCGGTCTTCGAGGTGCTGGTGACCGATCAGACATACAAATTTTCCGTCAAAAAGGACCTCAAGTTCAGCGCTACGGGACTGGAGGTTCAATCCACCATCAGGCGCTACGAGGGAAAAGGCATGGACCAGAAGGTGATTGGAGAATACGGAGTGGATTTGAATCTGGACTGCCCTCAGTAGGGGCCAGCTGGCCAATGATCTGTGGGAGGCAGCCATGCTGCCGACTTGAACAGCCCTGTCGCGAGCATGGCTCGCTCCTACATTCTGGGCAGCGCCTGCTCGTACCACCCTCGGCTGCGGTTGACGATCCACACCACCGACAGCATCACCGGCACTTCCACCAGCACGCCCACCACCGTGGCGAGCGCTGCGCCGGAATTGAGGCCGAACAGGCTGATCGCAACCGCCACCGCCAGCTCAAAGAAATTGCTGGCGCCGATCAGGGCTGAAGGCGCGGCCACGCAATGCGCCACGCCCAGTCTGCGGCTTAAAAGGTAAGCCAGGCCTGAGTTGAAGTAGACCTGGATCAGGATGGGTACGGCCAGCAGGGCGATGATAATGGGCTGCCGGATGATCTGCGGCCCCTGGAAGCCGAACAGCAGCACCAGCGTCAGCAGCAGGGCGCAAAGCGATATGGGTTGCAAACGTGCCAGCAACCGCTGCAGCTTTTGCGCGCCATCGCCCTGCCTGGACAGGGCCCGTCGCCATAAACTCGCGACGATCACCGGCAGTACGATGTACAAAACCACCGACAGCAGCAACGTGTCCCAGGGCACGGTTATGGACGCCACGCCCAGCAACAGGGCGACGATGGGCGCAAAGGCAAACACCATGATCACATCGTTCAGCGCCACCTGGGAAAGCGTGAAACCGGGATGGCCCTGGCACAGGTTGCTCCACACAAACACCATGGCTGTGCACGGCGCAGCAGCCAGGATGATCAGCCCGGCGATGTAGCTGGGTACCTGCTCGGCGGGCAAGAGGTCGACAAACAGCCAGCCGATGAACAGCCAGGCCAGCAGCGCCATCGAGAATGGCTTCACCGCCCAGTTGATGAACAGGGTTACGCCGATGCCCCGCGCGTGTTGCTTCACGTCGCGCAAAGACTGGAAGTCGATCTTCAGCAGCATGGGCAGGATCATCAGCCAGATCAGCACCGCCACCGGCAGGTTGACCTGTGCAACCTCCAGGCTGCCCAGCAGGCCGAACAGGCCGGGCAGCCACTGCCCCAGGGCGATGCCAGCGATAATGCACAGCAGTACCCAGACGCTCAGGTAGCGTTCAAATACACCCATCATCACTCCTGAAGCTCAAGGCAACCCATCAGAGTTTGCCTTTAGTCTTGGCAGCAG
>CBFGWJ010000043.1:0-10160 GCA_965652335.1 uncultured Gammaproteobacteria bacterium
CGGCAAACATCAACAATCCCAGCATCAGCAGCCGCCCGTTGGACGGCCTTTCCGCAAGCGGCACGAACAGCAGGCTTGCTGGCACCAGCTGGTTGGTTTCAATGCGCCGGAACGCTTCCAGCAGGCCGGCTGAAAAAGCCGGCAGGGCCAGCACCACCAGCATGCCCAGTACCGGCACCTGGCTGAGCCCGAGGATCAGCTGCAACAGCACCGCCAGGAACAGCAAACGCATCGGTTGCCGCCGGATCAGCGCCAGGCTTTGCATCAACCAAGCCAAACCACGGCTGGCAGGCAGGGGACCATGAGGAGGTTTGGGAAGCGGGTGTGTCACGGGCTTTGGCAATTCCTGCCTTTCATTCATGATTCAAAGGGCTCCCTGGCCCGGAAAGCAACAGGGGGTTGAAACTCCGGGCACGCAAATAAATCCTATTGTAGTATGAACAGCCATCAGCCCGTCCGTTCCACACGCTTCCCGCCGACAGGGGTTTCTTCAACCGACCATGCAGAATAACGCTTTGCCTACCCCGGTTTCGATGGGCATCATCATTGCCTGCGTTGCCGTGTATTTTCTGAGGAACATATCACCGGCGCTGGCGTTGTGGCCGCTGGATGGGGGCTATTTCCAGCCCTGGCAACCTTTTACCTACGCCTTCCTGCACGGCAGTTTCAATCACCTGTTCTTCAACATGTTCGCCGTGTGGATGTTTGGCACGCCGCTGGAAAACGCCTGGGGCAGCGTGCGCTACGCCAACTTTTACCTGGCCTGCATCCTGGGAGCGGCCGCGGCTCAGATCATCGTGCAGCTGGTCACCGGTGACCAGTACCCGACCATCGGCGCTTCCGGCGGCGTATTCGGGCTGTTGCTGGCCTATGGCGTGATGTGGCCCAACAACCGCCTGTTCCTGCTGTTCTTCCCGGTTCCCATCAAGGCCAAGTGGTTTGTGCTGCTCTATGGCGCGGCCGAGTTGCTGTTCGGCCTGACCGGCACCATGCCCGGCATTGCTCACTTCGCCCACCTGGGCGGCATGGTGCTGGGCGCCGCGGTGTTGTGGAAATGGGGCTGGCGCCCCGGAATGACCTGGCAGAAGTAGGCCCATGCTGCGCAAAACCAGAATGAGAGCCCTGTTCTGGGCGGGTCTCATCATACTCGCCCTGTTCTGGCGCGAATTCGGACCTGGCCTGCCCACCGACACGCAAACGGGTGCCGCCGACCTGGCCGGACTCTATGCCCGCCAGCAATCCAACGTGATGGTTGAGTTCCAGGCGCGGGTGTACCGCACGCTGCCGGATGACAACGACGGATCACGACACCAGCGATTCGTCCTGGAACTGGACAACGGCCAGACCGTGCTGGTGGCGCACAATATTGACCTGGCTGAGCGCGTGCCGCTACGAAAGAATGACCAGGTCAGGGTCAGGGGGGAGTACGAATACAACCCCCAGGGCGGGGTGGTGCACTGGACCCACCATGACCCCGCCACCGGAGCCGGGCGTGGCTGGGTTGAGTTTGCCGGTATCCGCTACGATTAGTCTTCGAGTACGAAGCTGACTTTCAGGAACACCCGGTATTCGCGGATGTGGCCTTCGGAATCACATTCGACTTTCTGGCTTTCAACCCAGGCGCCTTTGACATTCTTCAAGGTCTTGCTGGCCCGCTTCAGGCCCTGCTTGACCGCATCTTCAAAAGATTCCTTGGATGAAGAACTGATTTCAGTGATGCGTGCGACGGACATGGTGGTCTCCTTCAGTGGCTGCCTTCAGCATAGCGCAACCTCCGGCAGCTTGCAGGAACGGCCCTTCAGGCATTGGGTGGAAGCCTGCAAATATTCAATACCGGCGGGTTGAATACGGATTGCCCAGGTAAAAGTAGAAGGTACTCTCACCGGTATCGGCGCGACCCCAGGCCAGGAAGAACGGCCCGATGGGCGTGTCCACTCCCAGGAACATGCTGCCGGCGTATACCAGGTCATCCAGCGCGAAGTCGGACCTGTCGTCCCACACATTGCCGGCCTCCAGCGTGAACCCGGCATACACCGGGGCCAGCTCGATGTCATTCAACCGGCGGGTGTAGGCCAGCGAGGCCAGGCCGTAATTCTGCCCGGCCAGCTGTTCAGGAATCAGCCCGGAAAGCCGGCCAAAGCCGCCCAGCTCCCACCAGCGTTCCAGCGGTATGTAGTCGTCAAAGCTGTAACCGGCTTCCAGGTTCAGCAACAGGGCATTCTTGCCCAATGACATCGCGCCTGAGAATTCACCGAAAGCCTGTTCGTAATCGGCGGATGAGCCCAGATCTTCGCTGGAGTAACGGTACCCCAGCTTGGATTTGAAGCCTTGCGTGGGAAACCACAGGTTATCGAGACTGTCATGCTCGTGCACCAGGTTGAGCTCACCGATCCTGATCTTGTCGGTTACCAGTTCATCCGAACCCAGGATGACATCGATGTCGCCGCGGCCAAAGCGGTATTCGGCCTTGAGTACATTGGAGGAGTTGAGATTGCGCCCCAGGGCGATTGCCGTTCCGGGCCCCTGCAACTCCACCTGGTCGCGCAGCTGGTCGTCCAGGAAAGCGTTGAGTATGTCGCGGGAATAGTAGACCCGGGGCTCGACAAACCAGCGTGCCGATTTATCGATGGGCTGGTAGAAATCGAATTCAAACAGGTCTTCCTGCCCGACAGTGAAGTCTACCCGCAATTCACCGCCCAGCGAGTTCAGCGCATTGCGGGTGTAGGCCGCGCCGAGGGTGTAGTCGCTGTTGCCGGAGAAATCATCGGACACCCGCAAGCCGAACTGGAGATAATTGGGACCCCAGGTGCGGGCGCGGGCGTTGATGGCTACGCCGGTTTCCCCGTCGTCGCGCCTGACCAGGTCGTAACTGACTGTCTGGAACACATCGATGCTGTACACATCATCCAGGCTGCGTTCCAGCTTGCGGAGATTCAGCGGCTGGCCGACATCCACATCCAGCCGGGAGCGGATGATTTCATCGTTGATCACGGAATTGTTGTTGATTTCGATGAAATTCACCACGAATGGCCGCGCGGCCGTTTCTTCGATCGATGCCATGCCCCGATAGCGGTCATGGCCTTCAAGCCCCAGCAGGGCCAGCGGGGCCTGCTGCTGCATGGTCGAGTCATATCCATTCTGGACAATGCTCAGGGCATCCTCGAAATCCATCGAACTGAAACCGTCCAGCACCGGAACCACCAGCACATCCCCCGGCTGCAGTGTGGCCAGTTGTTGTTCCACGTTCTTGCGGGTGAGGAAGTTGGTCATCTGCTCGGTTACCGAGAGTACCGAAGTCAGGTCCTCCTTGCCCAGCAGGGGCGATGAAATGTCCACCGCGATCACCACATCGGCGCACAGTTCACGGGCCACGCTGATGGGCAGGTTGTTGGCCATGCCACCATCAACCAGCAGGCGGCCATCGAGCTCGACCGGCGCGAAAACGCCCGGAATCGACATGCTGGCCCGCAGTGCATCGGGCAAGGAGCCTTCCGACAACACCACTTCCTGGCCGGTGACCAGGTCGGTAGCCACGGCGCGGAAGGGTATGGGCAGGGCATCAAAATCATCGACGTCCTTGGCCACCAGCATGGCGCGGTGCAGTATCTGGTCGAGGTGCTGGCCCTCCACCGCACCCAAGGGCAGTTGGATCTCCCCACTGTTCATGCCCACGCGATGGGGGATGAGGAAACTCGAATCCAGCTGCTTCTGCCGCATGGTCTGGTACTGCCGTGGAGGGCGATCCGTGAATGCCTCGTTCCAGTTGGTGGATCGCACCAGTTCCTCAATCTCGTCGGGAGAGTAACCGGATGCATACAAACCTCCGACAATCGCGCCCATGCTGGTGCCGGCTATGCATGAAATGGGCACCTGCATCTCCTCCAGGGCCTTGAGTACACCGATGTGCGCCATGCCCCTGGCGCCGCCGCCACTCAGCACCAGGCCGATTTTGGGCGGCGTGCCATTCGCCATCACCGGCCAGGCTGCCAGTAACAGCAGCAACAGAAACGAATTTCGAACCAAGGCGTGAACCCGAACCTGCATGGCGATCTCCGGAAAATTCCCTGCGAAGAATTATATCCACTCAGGCGAAGCAACCGACCGCCCCGGCTTTGCCGTTCAAAGGGAATGGAACTCTGCGCTCGAGCCGCTACAATGGGCCTGTTTCCAAATCAGGTTAGTTCTGCCATGGCCATGCATCACCCCGTTCCCCCATCGTTTGCGGCGAAAGCCCTGGTCAATGCCGAGGAATACGAGAGGCTGTACCGTCAATCGGTGGAGAATCCGGACGCGTTCTGGCACCAGCAGGCTGAACGCCTGGACTGGATCCGTTTTCCGAAAAAAACCAGCGAGGTCTCTTTTGACAAGTCCGACCTTCACATCCGCTGGTTCGAGGACGGCGTGCTCAATGTCAGCTACAACTGCATCGACCGCCACCTGGAAAAGCACGGCGACCAGACGGCCATCATCTGGGAGGGCGATGACCCTTCACGCGACCTGAAAATCACCTACCGGGACCTGCACCAGCGTGTTTGCCGCATGGCCAATGTGCTCAAGGAGCTCGGCGTGGCCCGGGGCGACCGGGTCACTATCTACCTGCCCATGATTCCGGAAGCCGCCGTGGCCATGCTGGCCTGTGCTCGCATCGGCGCGGTGCATTCCGTGGTGTTCGGCGGATTCTCCCCCGACGCCCTCGCCGGCCGCATCGTCGACTGCGAATCCAATTGCATCATCACCGCTGATGAAGGCGTGCGCGGGGGCAAGAAGGTACCACTGAAGAATAATGTGGATGCCGCCTGCGCCAGGCCGGATGTGCATGAGTGCATCAGCAAGGTGCTGGTGGTGCGCAACACCGGCAATGAAGTTGCGATGAAGGAAGGCCGCGACCACTGGCTGCACCAAGCTGAACAGCAAGTGAGCGATGTCTGCGAGCCGGAACCCATGAACGCGGAAGACCCGCTGTTCGTGCTGTATACCTCGGGCAGCACGGGCAAGCCCAAGGGCGTGCTGCATACCACCGGCGGCTACCTGCTGTATGCCGCTTATACGCACAAGATCGTGTTTGATTACCACCCCGGCGACATTTACTGGTGTACCGCCGACGTGGGCTGGGTGACCGGCCACAGCTATATCGTATACGGCCCGTTGGCCAACGGCGCCATCACGCTGATGTTCGAGGGCGTGCCCAACTACCCCAGCGCCAGCCGCTTCTGGGAAGTGGTGGACAAACACCGGGTGAACATCTGCTACACCGCCCCCACGGCCATCCGCGCACTGATGCGCGAAGGCGAAGAACCGGTGAAACGCACCTCGCGCCAATCCCTGCGGTTGCTGGGTTCGGTGGGTGAGCCCATCAACCCCGAAGCCTGGGAATGGTACTACCGCGTGGTGGGCGACAGCCGCTGCCCCATCGTCGATACCTGGTGGCAGACCGAAACCGGCGGCATCCTCATCAGCCCCTTGCCCGGCGCCACCGATCTCAAGCCCGGTTCGGCCACGCGGCCTTTGCCTGGCGTGCAACCCGCGCTGGTCACGCAGAAAGGCAAGGTGCTCGAAGGCGCCAGCGAAGGCCTGCTGGTGCTCACCGCCAGCTGGCCCGGGCAGATGCGCACGGTGTATGGTGATCACCAGCGCTTCATCGACACCTATTTCACCACCATTCCAGGCTGTTACTTCACCGGTGACGGCGCGCGCCGTGATGAGGATGGTTATTACTGGATAACGGGCCGCGTCGATGATGTGCTGAACGTTTCCGGCCACCGGCTTGGCACGGCCGAGGTGGAAAGCGCCCTGGTGGCACACCCGGCAGTGGCCGAAGCCGCAGTGGTGGGCTATCCGCATGACATCAAGGGCGAAGGGATATACGCTTACGTAACGCCGGTGGTGGGCACGGAACCCAGCGATGCCTTGCTGCTGGAACTGAAGCACTGGGTACGCAAGGAAATCGGCCCGATCGCCACGCCGGACATGGTGCAATGGGCGCCGGGTTTGCCGAAAACGCGTTCCGGCAAGATCATGCGCCGCATACTGCGCAAAATTGCCGCCAACGAGCATCACAACCTGGGCGACACCTCAACCCTGGCCGACCCCGATGTGGTGCAGCAACTGGTGGATAATCGTTTGAATCGCCCGTAAGGGACTGGCAAACAACAAGAGGCAATGACATGGGAATCCTGGACAATCTGAAAAATGCACTCGGTGGCAAGAAAGACAAATCCATTGCCAGTGAAACCAAGGCACCCAGCCAGGTGCTGAAAGAAAACGGAGTAGACCCCAGCAAGCTGAAGTTTGTCTTTGGCTCGGATGGCACGGTCACCGTCAGCGGCCAGGTGGTCCAAGAATCCGACAAGGCCAGGATCAAGGAGTTGCTGCTGGGCATGCCGGGCATCCGGAAAGTGGTGCAGGAGTTGACCGTGGCGACGGCAGCCGCTTCGACACCAGCGGCTACTGAATCCCCCGACACGCCGGCGGACCAAGCTGCCGCGACGCCGGCCCCTGCAAGCGAAGCCGGAAATGCGGATGCCGGCGCAGCACCTGTTTCCAACACCTACACCGTGCAGCCGGGCGACACGCTGTGGAAAATCGCCAAGCAGTTTTATGGCGATGGCAATGCCTACCTGAAAATCTTTGAAGCCAACAAGGGCCTGCTGAAGGATCCCGATCACATTTATCCCGGGCAGGAGTTGGTGATTCCGGAATAACGCAGGAGTGTGGGTCGCGGCTGAAGCCGCTCCTACGTACGGGGCAGCTGTAGGAGGCGCTAATCGCTCTTGAGCATCCTGCCCTGCGCGATCTAAGTGCGTCCCTGCACAAAAGCGCCGACAGCGCTGGGTCGCGGCTAACGCCGCTCCTACAAAGGAATGAATCAACCCAATCCGCCATGCTCCAATGGCCGGGCGCGATGCATCAGGATCCACTCGGCGCCTTCCTCCAGCGCGGCTTCGCCCAGCGCCTTCAACACGCGGCGCTGGAAAGCCAGGTCCGGCGCGCGGTCCAGCAGATCCCGGGCATTGGCGAATATCCGCGCCATGAACCGGTACTGCTTGATCAGTTCCTTTTCGGCGCGCTTGTGTGAAATGGTGTCGCGGATACCGGCAACCAGCGGCAGGATGCCGATCAACACCATCAGGGCCTGCTGCTGCCCCTGAGTGAGTCCGGCCTGCAGCAGGCCCAACACCACGGCAATTGCGATACCCGACCACAGGCAGATGCTGCCAAGCAATTCGGTGCGCCGGTAATTGCGGTTGTTGTGTTCGGCCTTGCGCGTGTAGTAGTGCAACTGGCCCTGCCCTGCGGTGGCTTTGCCCACCCAGCGATCGATGACCCAGGGCACCCAGGCCGGGTCCGGCTCGACGTTGCGCGAGCGGTGCAGGCTGGCCGCGCGCATCACATGCCGGATCCAGCCCAGCTCCACATCCTGTTTCTGCAGGAAATTCTCGTAGGCAAACGCCACCGAGCGGGATTCGACAACGCCGGCCAAATGCCAGTAAAACTGTACGCGCAGAGCCTCGGCCAGGGCGCGATAGTCGAGGTATTTGCGATGCCACTGGCGCCGGTTGGCAGTCACGTGCAGCGCCACGCCGGCTGCGAACAGGCCGAGGAACAGCCAGATCAGCCAATGCGGTTCCGAGTACTCCGAATAGAGGATGAACACCAGGCCCATCAGCGCTGCCAGGCCGTAAATGCCGTACAGGTTGCGGTTCACCTGCTTCTGGTAATGCACGGCGAGGTGATCCGCGACATCGAACAGGTACTCCACGAAACGTACGCTGGCCGAAGGCGGACGCCCGGGCAGGCCTTCATCCAGCATGGTGCCGGGGCGCTGGTGGTCACCCACGTAGCGGCGGCGGTCGCGCTCAAACTGCTGCAGGCTTTCCAGCATGCTGGCATAGCTTGCTGGCAGGCTTTCGGGCGGATGGCGCTGGTTGCTGGAGGTAATCCAGGCGCACTGCAGGGGCTGCAGCCCCGAAGCGGGCTGGCCCCCTGGCCGGTCGCGTGAACAGACGATGTGATACGCCAGGTCGTTCTCATTGTCGGCCAGCAATTGCGCGGAGGTCTGCTGGTCCTCAAAACCCTGCATCACCGTGGTCAGGTGGTAATTGACCACATCCGCCGTTCCGCCCACCGCGGCCGGTGAATGGCCATCCCACAGCGCCAGCAGCACCTGGCAGTGATTGGAAATGAACACGCCGACCTGCGCATACTGCCGGTCGCGTTCCGCGCTGCTGAACACCCCATCATCCCATTCGCCATGAACCAGCGGCAGTTCAATCACGCGCCCGGACTGCTGCAACAGGGCGCGAAAACGCTCCAGCTCCGCCGCCGTGGCAAAATCCTTCTCATACTCATGCCGGTCAAACGGCAGGACGGCCACCACCTCCACTCCCGCACGCAAGGCCACGCGCGCAGCCAGCTGGTCTCCGCCCTCGGCCAGCGGCGTCAGCAATTGCAGCCGCAGGTCGGGGAACCGGCGCTGCAGGCCGTCCAGGAAACCGGCAACGCATTGCTCAATTCCGGGAACCTCACTGTCCAGCAGGTCCCGGTGACCGGTGACGCCCACGGTCAGGCGCATTTGCGTACTCAGCAGAGCCGCTCCTTCCCGGCTCATGCAAATGGCCGGGCCTGGCCGCCCTGGAGCATCCGCTTTGTCGAAGCCGCTCTCAGGGCGTGGCCCCGCCCTGATTGGTGATCATGGGTTTGGCGTCGGAATGGATCTCCATGCCGCCCGCTTTGGGCATGGCGTAAATGCGGTAGAAGGTCTGGCAGGATTCGGTGTTGCTGTTGGGAATCCTGATCATGCGGCCGTTGCCGGTGATCATGGCGCTGGCTGCATTACCGGTCATTCGGTCACGCGCCTCCAGCTGAAAATCATTGACGGTGCAGTCCTTGAGCGGAAAGTTGCTGTCACCCCAGTTTTCGCCATCGGCGCTGAATTGCAGGCGGGTCAGCATCCAGTAGGTTTCGCCGATCGAATCCAGCTCCCAGTTGAGCATTGATGCATCGCCCTTGACCGCTTCGATGCAACCGTTCTCGGCATTCTTGTCGGAACATTGTGAATTCAGGAATTGCAGTTTGAAGTCGCTGCCGGAACCCACGACGGTCAGCTCAACCAGCTTTTCCTTCGCCAACAGGGCTGGAGTGGTGCAACACAGGATAGCGCCCAGGAAAACAGGGAAACCTGGCAAAACAGGGAATCGGGTGAATCGGATCATGCTGGAAAACTCCATAGGATTGAGGTTCTGATACTGGCATAGAAAACACCGGACAATGCATGTTCACGCAAACGCTTTACTACAACTCACACAGTTTGAATTCCGTGCAGAAGGCAACGAAACCGGCTTCGCGGTAACCCTTGCCCAATACGTACCCAGTATAGCTCCTGGCCTGTTCGGTGGCTCCGTTCACAATCGCCAGGCGGGCGGCAATATCTGCGTCCGAGCAATTCTCGATCGGCACATCCGGATTGAGGTAACTCTCGAGGGCGGGGTGAATGGCCACTGAAGCATCGATGCCGGAGTGGTGCCAGTTCTCAAACTCGGCCATGGCCAGCGCTTCCAGGCCATTCCGGGCCTCGGGTTTGGCCGCCACCATGGCTTCCAGCTCGACCAGGACCTGCGCCAGCAAATCGCGCCCCGGGCCGGACTGGCCTTGCGCCAGCATCACCAGGGCCCGGTCCAGCCGGGCGCGGGCGGCCTCAAAGCCTTTCTGGTAATCACCGGTGAGTTGCGGGTCGCTCAACTCGTCATAGCGGCCCGCAATCTGCTCCAGGATGGCGCCGGCACGTTCCACTTCGCCAGTGTGCAACAGGTGCCGCGCATGCCGTGCACGGCGGTAATACATTTCCCATTCCAGCTCCGGGTCCTTCGGTTCAGCCTCATGCACGCTGGCAAGGATGCGGTCTATCTCCTCAAAGGTAGCGTTGGCGGCCTGGTTCTGCCCCAGCAACTCCTGGGTGCTGGCCAGCCCGGTCAGTTTCTTTGCCAATTCAGTCTGGTTCCGTCGCGACCGCGGATTCTCATCAAGCAGTTCGCGCCTGAGCTTCACGGCCTGCAGGCGGATCTCATGTGCCTCGGCCAGTTCGCACTTTTCCAGCCAGGCATCGGCTTGCCAGGCCAGGTTATTGGGCAGTGCATCACGGTACTCGGCATTGCCCGGATCCA
>CBFGWJ010000044.1:0-10145 GCA_965652335.1 uncultured Gammaproteobacteria bacterium
AATCAGCATTTTGCGGATTTCGTTGGTGCCGGCGCCGATTTCGTACAGCTTGGCGTCACGCAGGATCCGCCCGGTGGCGTAATCGTTGATATAACCGTTGCCGCCCAGGCACTGGATGGCCTCCAGCGCCACCGCCACCGCCGAGCGTGAGGCGTGCAACAGGCAGGCTGCCGGGTCGATGCGTGAACTGCGGCCGTTGTCGAAATCCTCCGCAATGCGGTAGGCAAAGGCGCGCGAGGATTGCAGCGCTACAAACATGTCGGCCACCTTGGCCTGCATCTGGCCAAAGCTGCCGAGCTGGCGATCGAACTGCTTGCGCTCGTTGAGATACGGCAACGCCAGGTTCATGGCCGCCTGCATCAGCCCGAGCGGGCCGCCACTCAGCACCAGCCGCTCGGTGTTGAGGCCACTCATCAGTACCTTCACGCCCTGGTTGACCTGGCCCAGCACGTTCTCCGGTGGAATGTGGCAGTTCTCGAAAATCAGTTCGCAGGTGTTGGAGCCGCGCATGCCCAGCTTGTCGAGTTTCTGCGCCGTACGGAAACCCTCGAAGCCCTTTTCGATGATGAAGGCGGTCATGCCACGCGATCCCGCCTCCTTGGGAGCGGTGCGCATGTATACCACCAGCACGTCGGCTTCGGGGCCGTTGGTGATCCACATCTTGGTGCCGTTGGCGATCCAGCCTTCATCCGGGTTGCCGTTCTTCGGCTCGGCGCGGCAGGCCATGGAACCCACCACGTCCGAGCCGGCGCCGGCTTCGGACATCGCCAGGGCGCCGACTTTCTGCCCGGCGCAGAGGTCCGGCAGGTAGCGCTGGCGCTGCGCTTCATTGGCGTTCTTGTACAGGTTGTCCATCAACAGGTTGCTGCAGGCGCCGTAAGAGAGGCCCACCGAGCCGGAGGCCACGGAGATTTCCTCCAGCGCGACGAGATGCGCGAGGTAACCCATTTCAGAACCGCCGTATTCGGCGGGAATGGTCATCCCCAGCAGCCCGAGTTCGCCGAACTTCGGCCACAGGTCCTGCGGGAATTCGTTGTCGTGGTCGATGGCCTCGGCACGCGGGGCGATTTCCTGCGCGGCAAAGCGGCGCACGGTTTCGCGCAGCATTTCGATGTCTTCAGAAAGCTTGAAAGCGCTCATGGCTTTGGTTCCTCGGTTGCGACGACCCTGAAGCCGTCTTCATCCATTATTCGTATGGGCATGCCCAATTCTTCCAGCTGGGGTTTTACAGTGGCGAGATCCGCCGCCACGATGATGGCCACCTGGTCCGGCTTCAGCTGTTCCGCCGCCACCCGGTTCAGGGTTTCACGGCTGGTTTCCCGCAGGATGCTCTGCTGCTGCTGGCGGTAATCCAGCGGCAGGCCGTAGGTCAGCACCTGGTCGAGCAGGCCCAGCTTGGCGCCCGGTGTTTCGTAGCGCAGTGCATCGCGCTGTCCCAGGGCGCTTTGCAGGTATTCGTATTCTTCTTCGGTCATGCCTTCAGACGCATATCGCCGCATCTGCCCCAGCACTGCACGTATGGCATCGGCGGTTGCGTCCTTGTTGATTTCAGCGGAGAACTGGAAGTTGCCGAATTCGGGGCCGCCGGCAAAGCCGGTGCTGGAACCATAGGTCCAGCCTTTTTCCTCGCGCAGCTCGAGATTGATGCGGCTGTCGAAGTTTCCGCCCAGGTTGAAATTCATCAGGCCGGCCAGGAAGTATTCGCCGAGCGCGTCATACGGCAGTGACGGATAAACCATGCGCACGCTGCTTTGCGCGGCATCGGGGCGGTCGATCAGGTACAGCACCTGCTGTTCAAACCCGGCAACTTCAGGCAACGGCTTGCGCCCTCCGGGTGAAACCGGCAGCTCGCCGAGCGCCGCCAGGGCCTGCATGGTTTCCTGCTGCGACAGGTTGCTGCTCACCAGCACGCCCTTGATGCGAGCGGGCAGGTGGCCAGCGTAAAACCCTTTTACATCGTCCAGCGTGATGGCAGACAGCGTCTCGGGCAACCCGCTGTTGGGCCAGTACAGTGGGCTGTCCGGGGCCTGCAGTACGACGCCGATGGCGCGGGCCGCCAGGGACGGGCCGGACTTGCGCGCCTGCACCAGACCCTCCATGTTGCGTGACTTGATGCGATCGAAGTCTTCCTCCAGGAAGGCCGGCCGCAGCACGCGCTCCATGGTCAGTTCCATGGCGGTGTCGAGGTACTTCGTCAGGGTGTTGGTGGAAACGGTGGTTTCGTAATCACCGGTGCCAACGCCCACGCTGGCGCCGATCCGTTCCAGCGCCTCGGTGAATTCGGCGGCGGTTTTGTCGGTGCTGGCTTCGTTCATCAGGCTGGACATCAGCGCGGCCAGCCCGGCCTTGCCCGGCGGCTCATCGCGCTGGCCCACTTCAAAGATGATATTCAGCGAAGTGGTGGGGGTTTCATTATTGAGCACGCCCAGCACCGGTACGCCATTGGGCAGTTCATCGCGCCAGGCCGGCGGCAGCTGCACCACCGGGTTGATGCCAGGCTCGGGTTGCACGCTGCGGTCAAAATCATCCTGCACTTCGCGCAGCTCAACCGGTTCCTGCCGGGCTTCCAGCGCGGCCCTGGCTTCCTGGCCCAGTAGTGGCGGCGCCGTGTAGTTGGGTTCACGCGCCGCCAGTTCCACCTTGCCGTTCGGCACGACGCTCACAATCACTGCCGGCTGGTCAACCAGGTATTGCCGAAAGGTACGGGATACATCTTCCTGCGTAACGGCGGAATACCGTTGCAGGTCGAGGTGCACGGCTTTCGGATCGCCATTGAACATTTCCGAAAACGCCAGGGCACCGACTTTGCCGGCCACGCTCTGCATGCCGAATACCTGGCCGGATTCCATTTGCGCCTTGAACTTCTGCAGGTCGTCCTGGCTGACGCCCGTTTCGGCGAACTCTTCCAGGGTTTCGCGAATGGCTGCTTCCATCTCCGCCAGGGTTTCACCCGAAGCCGGATTCTGCACCACGATAAAGGCCATCTCGCAGGCCAGTTCCCGGCAGGCGTGGCTGACATAGGCGCTAACGGCACGGCCGCTCTGCACCAGCCGCTGGTAGAGCAAGGAAGCGCGGCCGCCGCCGAGCACCTTGGCGGCGGCATCCAGCGGCGCTTCATCTGGGTGGTTGTAATACACGGTAGGAAACAGCATGGCGATGGCCGGCAGGTGCACGTTGTCTTCCAGCGTCACGTAGCGATCGGCATCCAGTGCTCCGGGTTGCTTGACCAGGGGATCGACCGGCGGGCCGCCGGGAATGGGGCCGAAGTACTTGGCAATCCACTCCAGCGTCTGCCGGCGGTCGATATCGCCGCCGATCACCAGCTGGGCATTGTTCGGGCCATACCAGCGCAGGAAAAACCGCTCGAGATCTTCCAGCGTGGCGGCATCGAGGTCTTCCATCCAGCCGATGACCGGCCAGGAGTAGGGATGTTCCGGTGGGTAAAGGTTGCGCATCATGGTTTCGCTGACGCGGCCATAAGGCACGTTGTCGATGCGCTGGCCACGTTCGTTCTTCACCGTTTCGCGCTGCACCTCGAATTTTTCCTGGTCCACGGCTTCCAGCAGGAAGCCCATGCGATCGGCTTCCAGCCACAGGGCGATTTCCAGCTGGTTCACCGGGATCGTCTGGTAATAATTGGTGCGGTCGGAATTGGTGGTGCCGTTGAGGCTGCCGCCGGCATTGGAAATGATCTTGCTGTGCGCGCCTTCGGGCACATTCTCGGAGCCCTCGAACATCATGTGTTCAAAGAAGTGCGCAAAGCCGGAACGGCCCGGGTCCTCGCGATTGGAGCCTACGTGGTAGGCCACATCCACGTTCACCATCGGGTCGGAATGGTCTTCGTGAAGGATTACCGTGAGACCATTGTCCAGCCGGTACTTGGCATAAGGAACGGAGAGTTCCTGGTTGCCGCCTGTGTACTCCTCAACCAGCGTTATACCGCTCGGAAGTTCCGCCTGAACAGAAGCTTGCGGCGCCGGTGTAACCGGCTTTTCCAGGTTGCCACCCGGCTGCTGGCAGGCTGAAACCAGCAGCACACCAACCAGCAGGGAGGGCAGTAGCAGCAGGGTGATCCGGTGCGGGAGAGGGGGCAGGCTTGAGGGCTGGGTCATGGTATTCCTGGTGTGGCCTGAAAGGCTGAAAAACAGCCCGTCATTTTAGACCATGTGGCCAGCTCATGTGCCGCATAAACACTGAATGCAGCCATAAATGCGGCGAATCGGGCGCTGATCACCGGAACAGCAAATACTCCGCGACTGATCGGCAAAAAAGAAGGCTAAAGAGAATGGGACGTCATCCCGGACAGCGAGCAAAGCGAGCGTGATCCGGGATCCATTCGACGTTAAGGCTGCTGGCTGGTATGGGTTCCGGCCTGCGCCGGAATGACGGGAAGAGAAGCCGGAATGACGTGAGCAGAAGATTTAGGGCGGTTAGGGGACCAACCCATCCCCTAACCGCTTTTCCCGACACACTTTGTCGGGTGGCGAGATAACTGGTGGTAAGGCGGTGTGAAAACCCGGTGTGGGTTTCCTCCTGGAGCCTGCGCGCGACGGGAAATCGTGCAGATTTCCAACCGGCCCGCACTTACCTGCGCGCTAGGGTACTCCCCTTGGAAAAAATGCGCAAATTTGGCTAAAAGTGCAAATTGAATACATGTTTGTTATTGATTTGCGGCTTCATTCTTCGTTGTTATCCATTACCTTTCATGCACGGAAAAAGTTGGTGACCGCACACGAAAAAACGTCATGCCGGCAAAGTTTCGCCGGCATGACGCAATATCCACGGGCGTTTCCTCAGGGTTGCAGGTACTTCGTGAACCAGGCTAGGTACCGCTGGTACAGGTCAACCTTGTAGCTCGGCCGCGCAATGCCGTGGTATTCACCCGGATACACCACCAGCTGTGTATCCACGCCCAGCCGTTTCAGCGCCAGGTACAACTGCTCCGAGTTGATGATTGGCACGTTCCAGTCTTCCTCGCCGCCCACCACCATCGTCGGCGTTTTGATTTTCTCCACCTTGTTGAAGGGCGAGATGCGTTCCCAACGTGCGCGCGATTCCGGCTCCCAGGGCAACCCGAGTTCGTCCTCCCACCAGCGCTGGTACTGGTCATGACCATAATTCACCACGTACAGTACCTCCGAGGCGCCGCTGATGGCCGCATCAAAGCGTTCGGTTTGGGTGATGACATGGTTGGTGAGGATGCCGCCATAGGACCAGCCCGCCACGCCGAGACGGTCCGGGTCGCCCCAGCCGCGATTGATAGCATCATCCACGCCGGCCATCACATCATGGAAGTCCGGGCCGCCCCAGTCCTGCCAGATGGCCAGGCAGAATTCCTGGCCATAGCCGGTTGAGCCGCGCGGGTTGGGATGCACCACCAGCCAGCCCTGGGCCGCGTACAGTTGCGCTTCAAAGTGAAAGCTCCAGTCGTACTGCATCTGCGGGCCGCCATGGATGTCGAGAATGACCGGGTATTTTTTCCCTTCCACAAAACCTGCCGGCTTGATGATGAAGCCTTCTATCGGCGTGCCATCCTCGCTGGTGTATTGGCTCTTCACCACCTCGCCCAACTGCAGTTCGTCCAGCCATCGGTTGTTGAAGCCGAGCTGGGTGAGCTTGTTGCCATCCAGCAGGAAGACATCCGTGGGCAGGTGTGGTCTGCTGACCAGCGCCGCCACACGCCCTTTCGGCCCGAAGCGGAATGCCGACACCACATCCTCGCCGCGCACATGGCGCTGGATCTTGCCACCGCGTGAGGGCATGGAAGCCAGTGCCTGCTCGCCACTGTCTTCCAGCAGGAACCACAACTGCCGTCCGTCGGGCGAGTATTGCGGCTGGAAAATCATGCGGTCGAGTTCCGCGGTGAGCACGCGGGTGCCGCTGCCATCGGCGGCTGAAACGGCCAGGTCCTGCGTGGCGTAAAGCGTGGCGGCTTCATCGGCTGTCGCTGTATGAACAATGGATTTGCCGTCCGGGCTCCACGCCGGGCTGGCATCGGGGCCGGGGTTGGTGGTGATGCGCAGCGGGTCTGCGGGAGTGGCAGCCGGCTCGGAAGGAATCACCCAGATGTCGGTGTTGTAGTTGGTATCGGCATCGTCGGTGCGGTTGCTGGTAAAAGCGATGCGGCTGCCGTCGGGGGACCAGACGCCGCCGCTGTCATCAAAATCACCGAAGGTCAGTTGCTTCAGTTGCCGCGTGGCCAGGTCAAAGCGGTACAGGTGGGTGCGGCGGCGGTCCAGGTAGCCGGTGTAATCCTCCTTGAATTGCTGCCGGTCGATCACCCAGGGCGGTGGGGCCTTTTCGTCATTGCTGCTGTCATCATCCGCGGCTGCCAGTTCCGCAGCGGTTGGGTCCTGCAGCTCCAGCAGCAGCGCGGTTGAATCGGGCGACCAGGCGATGCTGCTGACCGATTGCGGCGTGTCGGTAACGGCTTCAGCCTCGCCACCATGGCGCGCCAGCAGGTACACTTGCGCCGGTTTCTTGTCACGGCCGGATACAAACGCCAGATACCGGCCGTCGGGGCTCCAGCGCGGCTGCGAAGACGACTGGTCTTCACGCGTCATGGCCACGGCCGCGCCGCCGCTGGCAGGCACCATCCAGATGCGGCTGCGCGATTCATCTTTCTCGCCATCGTCCCGCCGCACCGTGTAGGCAATCCAGTCGCCTTCGGGGCTGAACTGCGGATCGCTGACTTCGGCCAGTTGCAGCAGGTGCTCGATCGTCAACTGCTTTGCAGTTTCGACTTGCGTGGTCTCGCGCGCGAACAGCTGCGGGGCCAGGAGCAATGAAATAGCAAGAGCAGAAGTGAATATTCGGATGTACACCCGCGCGTCCTCTTTTTTAAAGTGTGTAGAGAGAGGGTACGCTGTCTGCCCCACGCAATGCAAAGGCACGAATGCAGGCAACAGACTAGGTGGAGTCAAGCGCCCGGCGCACTTTGCTGCTCAGTGCTTCGGGCGTAAAGGGTTTTTGCAGGAAATTGACACCTTCTGGAAGGATGCCACTCTGGTCAATGGCCCCATGCGTGTAGGCCGACATGAAAATGACCTTGATACCCGGCTGTATTTCAGCGATCTTTTCATGCAGCTCCTTGCCATTCATTTCAGGCATGATGACATCGGTCAGCAGCAGGTCAACTCCGGGTTGGCATTGTCTGAACAGCTCCAGTGCATGCGTGGGGCCCGATGCTTCCAGTATCCTGTAGCCGTACAGGCCCAGAAGCCTGCAGACCGTCCTTCGAACCTCCGGTTCATCCTCAACGACCAGAATGGTTTCCGTACCGGTTTCTCCGCCAGGCCCGTCACTGTCGATGGCAGCCTCCAGGGACCGGGTAGCCCGCGGCAGATGCACGCTCATGCAGGTGCCAATGCCCGGTGTGCTTTCCACACTGATATGGCCGCCACACTGCGCGATGATGCCCTGCACGGTGGTCAATCCCAGGCCTGTGCCCTTGCCCTTTTCCTTGGTGGTGAAAAACGGCTCGAACATTCTCTGCTGGGTGGCCTTGTCCATGCCGCAGCCTGAATCGCGCACCGAGATGAGCACATGCGGGGTCTGCAAACCTGACGGGTTCCGCCCATCGGCATCATGTTCAGCGCCAAGGTTCCGGGTTTCAATACTGATCAGCCCATGAGGTTCCGTGGCGTCCCTGCTGTTCAGCACGAGGTTGATCAGGACCTGTTCGATTTGCGCCGGATCGGCAAACACGTTGTACAGATTCTTGTCCAGCTGCATGCTGAATTGCAGGGATTCACCGATCAGGCTGCGCAGTATTTTCTCCAACCCGAATACCAGTTGGTTGAGGTCGATCACCTGGGGCCTGAAGACCTGCTTCCTGCCCAGGGAGAGCAATTGGCGGGTAAGCAGGGAAGCACTCTTGCAAGTCTTTTGCACTTCCTCGAGGTCGGCCCTGGCCTCGTGATCGTTGTCGAGGCTGCGCATGGCCAGCTCCGCACACCCGGAAATTACCGTGAGTATATTGTTGAACTCGTGCGCCACACCTCCGGCCAGCATGCCGATGGCCTCCATTCGTTGCGCTTGCCGGAGCTCTTCTTCTTTCTGCTGCAGGGCGCGAATGCCCTTTTCAAGGTTTGCCTGTGCCTGCCTCAGCGAACGGTCGCGGGCTTCGATGACCGACAGCATGGTGTTGAAACCCTGGATCACCAGGTCCAGTTCGTTGGTGGTGGAGCGCTCCGGGGCTGTGGGCGGCGGATTCCGGTTTTCCGGCTGCGCCCCCCTGTCGGCGGAATCGCCCTGTTCAAAACGCCGGGAATAGTCGCCGGTTTCAGCCACGTTGCGCATGAACTGGACAAAGCGGTCCAGCAGGCGCAGGCTTTTTCGGGTTGCCATCCAGGCCAACACGCAGGCCAGCAGAACGGCCAGCATGGCCTGGGTTGCAAGCAGGCTTCTGAGCTGTTCGTTGGGCTGCTGCATGGCGGCTGTCAGTGACCGCAGCAGGAACAAGGTCACGGGTTCACCACGATCGTCGCTACCCAGCGGCATGAAAGTGACCAGGAATTCTTCAGTACCGACCTTCACGGTTCCATCTGTGTTTTGCACTGCTTCCGCCGACAACGCCGAAGCAGGATTTTCCTGCAGCACGCCGGGGGGCAAAGTGGATTCGATGATGCGGTTGCCCACCATCACCAGCGTGTCGCCGCCAAAAAATGCCCGAAGGTTCGGCAGGAAGCTGCTGTCGATGCGGTCACCCAACGTGAGGGATCCGATCACAAACCCCTGCATCTCGATGGGCACGGAACCGACCAGGTGGTATTGATCCTGCAAGGCGAGTACGCCGAAATTTCCGTCGCCAACCGGCGCTCCCGGATCCAGCGCCTGGTGTATCACCGGCAGCGTCGAAAGATTTTCTCCGGGTTGGGGTATTGATTCCGTTTGCCCGCTTGCGCCCAGCACCACTCCCGTATGATCGGTAACCAGCAGCAGGTCATGCGGCAGGTTGCCCCACACCTTGTCGAGTTCATTCTGGATGGTGGCCAGCAACTCGGCGCGGATGCCCCCGTTCGGCGAAGATTCCAGCCGGTAGGTTTCCATGGCAGCCCGCAGGGTGGAATTGCTGCCGATCTGTGAAGTGGCCCGGAACAATTGCGCAAGGTTGTCTTCCTTGATGCTCAGCACCTGCGCTTCACTGCGATTGAGCAGGTCCTGCAGCAGTTGCCGGGTTTCCTGCCGAATCTGGATGCTGAGCCCGATGAAAACTGCGGCAATAACCACGGTGATCAGGGCCACATTGAACAGTATCGCTTTGGTGGTCAGGCGCATCAGTCCAGCCGTCCCGCGGACTCGAACCAGGATTTCACATCAAAATGGTGGGACAGTTGCAGGGCCAGTGACCGGCCGGAAGGATAGTAAGCGCCGGGCGCATCCTCCACGCTCCAGTCGTCGCTCCGGAATGCCAGCTTGACCTGGGTGTCGGCGCTGAACCGGTACCCCAGGCCGATCTCCCAGTCGCGTATCGTGACTTCCTGCGCCAGCAGGCCTGAATAGCCGCCCTCGCGCAGAAACGGGTACTGGTTCTGCTGAATGCGCAGGGCGCCGTAGATTCGCGGTGTGAAGGTGTATTTGAACTCCACGAAATAGCTTTCCGTATCCATGGCAGAATCCTGCCGCGGTATCTCATAGCTGCTCCACACCACTTCACTGTTGAGTTCCGCGTATCCGCGACTGTACTGGAATTCAAAGGCCCAGATCCGCTGCTCGAAATCCTTCCAGTCACTGCCAATGGGTAAAAGCCGGTCCAGGTCCTTGCTCAGATACGGGCCCTGCGTGTAGGCCAGTCCGAAGCGTAAGCCCTGCACGGGAGTAACGCCCAGGCCGAGATCCGGCCGGAATGCTGAATCGGGCCTGGCCGGCAGGTAGTCCGGATTGACCGCGGGTTTGTCCACCAGCGCCGCCCGGTAGTCCAGCCAGTCAACAGAACCCGTGACATGGAGGCCCAGCGGGTAATCCGCGTACAGGAAATCCGGCCGGCTGATCAACGGGTTCTGAGTGGACAGGTTGCGTTCCGAGAATATCGCGATGGGCGGCAGAATCTTGCCAGCCTCGATGATGTAATACGGGTTGGAACTGCCTGAATAGCGCAGAGCGAACTGGTTCAGCTCGGCGTCGGTTTCCCAACTGCCGGAGGC
>CBFGWJ010000045.1:0-10131 GCA_965652335.1 uncultured Gammaproteobacteria bacterium
AACCCGGCTGGACATTCCGCAGTAGCCGATTCGCCTGGCCCGGTCGATGACCAGGGCACCGGTGAGTTCGGCCACGCAATTTTCCCCGGAAAGATCAACCAGCTCATAGCCCTGGCGGAGGAAGTAATCGCGGATGTCCTGCCGCCGGGCTTCCAGCCGC
Source organism: uncultured Gammaproteobacteria bacterium (assembly GCA_965652335.1). Classification (GTDB taxonomy): domain Bacteria; phylum Pseudomonadota; class Gammaproteobacteria; order Xanthomonadales; family SZUA-36; genus JAWXBM01. Next base: position 161 of record CBFGWJ010000045.1, read on the forward strand.
CGGCCCGGGTGCAGCATATGCCCGACAATCAGCCGGCCGGGTATGGTGGCAAAAACATTGTTGGGAAAAATGTCGTCGGGAGTGCTGGCATGGCCTTGGAAGCTTTTTGCGTGGATACCGCATTCCCGCAACAGCGACAAAAGGCCCGTGTACTGGGCCATGGCCCTGTCGTTATTGACCGCGAGTGCGAGATCCATGTACCGGTTATCGCTGGCGGATTCCGCCAGCAACTGGAACTCCAGCGGTTCAACCATGAACACGCCACGCGCGGTCGCCGGTGAATCGGCCGGGAATTCGCCTGCGTCGAAAGCTTCCAGAAACCGGTCGTAACTGCGGGTGATCATGGTTCAGGCGGCATCCTGCTGTTGCGAAACGGCCAGATAGTGCTGCAGTGCCTGACCCAGCAGCAGGTGGTTCGCATCATGCCGATGGGCATTCTCGGATATCCAGCGCCGCCAGCGGCGCGCACCCGGCAACCCCTGGAACAGGCCAAGCATGTGCCGGCTGATGTGCTTGACCGGAACTCCCAGTGCAACCTGCTCGCGGCAGTATTCCTGCATCGCGTGCACGATCTCCTCGCGCTGCGGTGGCTCAAACCCGGCCTCAAGGTATTGTTGGCACTCCACCAGTATCCACGGGTTGTGGTAGGCCGCACGGCCGAGCATCACGCCATCCACATGCTGCAGGTGGGTGTTGATTTCCGTGACTTCAGTGACACCGCCATTCAGCACAACGGTCCATTGCGGTTGCTCCTGCTTGATGCGGTACACCCAGTCATAACGCAGCTCGGGAATCTCCCGGTTCTCTTTCGGGCTGAGCCCCGACAGCCAGGCTTTGCGCGCATGGATGATAAAAATGTCGCAACCGGATTCGGCCACGGTGTGCAGGAAATCGCTGAAATACGCATAGCTCTCGCATTCATCCACACCCAGGCGGCACTTGACGGTAACCGGCACATCCGCCACTTCCGTCATGGCCGCGATGCAATCCCGCACCAGCAGCGGTTCGAGCATGAGGCAGGCGCCGAACCGTCCGCGCTGTACCCGATCGGACGGACAGCCCACGTTGAGGTTCACTTCATCGAAACCCCGGGCCTGGGCGATTCGCGTACAGCGGGCCAGTTCTTCCGGATCCGAGCCACCGAGTTGCAGCGCCAGGGGGTGTTCTTCCGGGTTGAAGGCCAGCAGGTGATCGCGGTCGCCATGCAGTACGGCGCCGCTGGTGACCATCTCGGTATACAGCAGCGCTTGCGGCGCCAGCAGCCGGTGAAAATAGCGGCAATGGCGATCCGTCCAATCCATCATGGGCGCGACGGATATGCGACGGTCCTGAATTCCGGAAAGGTTCATGTGATCGGGCTTGGCCTGTCAGGCAGGCCTGGTTCCTTGTGGCTGTCCAGTTTGAGTGAGCGAGCGGGGGCTACCCACCGATGGGCGCCTCTGTTCAGGATTGCGGTCAGTATAAAGCCCGGCCCGGTTCAACTGAAACACCGCTGGAGATGACCGGCAGCGGTGCAGGTAGCGACTCATGGAAACCCGCACGTCCCGGCCATCACCCCTGGTATTTAATTAAACAATTAATTAATATACGCCCATGAAGCATGCACGAAAATTGCGAAAGCACTCGACAGCCGGCCGCAGGCCGCCCCCTGCGGCGGAAGGCAATACGGATTTCCGCCAGCGGATCCTGGACTCCGCCGAACTGGGTTTTGCCCAGGCCAATTTCGATTCTGTGTCGCTCAAGGACATTGCCGAACCGGTAGGCGTCACTCCGGCCATGATTCACTACTACTTCGGCAGCAAAAGAGAACTGCTGGCCGCAGTGATGGAACAGGCGCTGGCGCCCGTGGCCGATGCCATTCAAAACCTGGCGGCACGGCAGGATGCCGACCTCGAGGAGTTTGTCGGGCTGCTGTATCCGACCATGCAGAAACATCCCAACCTGCCGCTGCTGTTGTTCCGCCAGGTCCTGCTGCCGGGCAGCCCGATGCAACAGCATTTCCTGGAAAACCTCGCACCACGCCTGGGCGGCATGTTGCCCACGATCATAAAGAAAGGACAGCAATCAGGACGGATTTCCCCACAGCTGGATCCTGCCATCACTGCGCTCATGGTTTTGTCCCTGTGTGTCTTTCCGCTGATATCCAGGCCCCTGGCGCAACCTGCCCTGGGCATCTCGTTTGATCCGGCCAGCAGGCAGCGGATCCAGCAACACATCATTCACTTCCTTCGTGGAGGGCTGCAATCTTCATGAACGCCTTCATTACCCGTGCGAAATCACGCGCCGGTGTTGGCCTGCTGGCTTTGCTCCTTCTGCTCACGGCGCTCCTGCCGGCCTGTTCGCCTGCGGCGCCGGAAAAGCTGGTGGGCACGCTGGAGCGAGACCGGATTGAACTCGTAGCGGAAACCAACGAGCCGATTTCATCGCGGCATGTGCGGGACGGCGACACCGTTCGGGCCGGCGACCTGATTGCGCAACAGGACACCAGCCGATTGCAGGCGCGGTTGCAGCAACAGCAGGCCGGCCGGGACCAGGCTGCAGGTCGCCTGGCCGAACTGGTGCGAGGCCCGCGCGCTGAACGGATACTGGAAGCCGAGGCCAGGCTGGCATCGGCGCAGGCGCAGGCCCTCACTGACCTGAACGACTACCAACGGGCACGCGAATTGTTTGAGCGCAACCTGTCCAGCCAGGCTACGCTGGATCACGCCGAGGGCCGCTGGAAGACCAGTTCCGGAGCAGAGCTCGCCGCCCGGCAGGAGTTGGCTGCCCTGCAGAACGGCACGACCTTCGAGGAACTGCAGCAGGCCAGGGCCGCTGTGCACCAGGCCGAGGCCCAGGTTGCCCTGGCCGAATTGGATGTGCAACGCAGCCAGATACGGGCCCCGGTGGATGGGCGTATCGACAAACTGTTGTACCTGCCGGGCGAGCGGCCAGCTACTGGTGCAACCATTGCCGTGCTGCTGGCCGATACACGCGTTTTTGCCCGGGTTTATGTGCCAGAGCCTTATCGCGCCCAAGTGGTACCTGGCAAAAAGCTGCAGGTCCGGATAGATGGCGTGAAAAACCCTTTGGCCGGCGAAGTGCGCTGGGTTTCGGCGGATGCCTCTTTCACGCCCTATTTCGCGCTGACCGAATATGACCGGTCGCGCCTCAGCTACCTGGCGGAGATCGACCTGCCCGCCGAGGCCGCGGAATTGCCATCCGGCCTGCCCCTCAGCGTTCAGCTCAACCCCTTGGACGAGGCACCATGAACCTTGCGGCAACGCAATCACTGCCCCAGGCCCCCGTGCAGGAAGAGTTGGCGATCCGGGTGCGGGGGCTGAGCAAGTCCTTCGGCCATGTTCAGGCTGTCAGCAACGTTGACCTGCGCGTGCCCCGGTCGGTGATTTACGGATTTCTCGGCCCCAACGGCGCCGGCAAGTCGACCACCATTCGCATGCTGTGCGGGTTGCTGTTGCCAACGGCCGGCGAAATCGAAGTGCTGGGTTACGCCATTCCGCAGCAGGCGGAGGAATTGCGACGCAAGGTTGGCTACATGACCCAGAAGTTCTCCCTGTACGAAGACCTTAGCGCGCAGCAGAACCTCGACTTCATCGCCAACATTTACAATCTTTCGCGCCAAAAGCGCAAACAGCGGCAGGCGGAGGTAACCGAGCGTTTTGGCCTGTCACACTTTCTCCCCCAGCTGGCGGGATCCCTGAGCGGCGGCCAGAAACAACGGCTGGCCCTGGCCGCGGCCACTTTGCATGAGCCCGAATTGCTGTTCCTGGATGAACCTACCAGCGCCGTGGACCCGGAAAACCGCAGGGCGTTCTGGGAAACGCTGTTCGACCTGTGCAGCGAAGGCACCACCATCCTGGTGTCGACGCACTACATGGATGAGGCGGAACGCTGCCACCAGCTGGCCATCCTCGACCGGGGCGTGCTGGTAGCGGACGGCAGCCCGGCCCAATTGTCCCGGGATATCGCCGCCCAGGTACTGCTGGTCATCGCCGACCAGCCGCGCCGCGTCAGCAAAGTGCTGGAGGCAGTGGACTTTGTGCACAGCACGGCGCAAATCGGCAACAGCCTGCGCGTGCTGGTTGAACCTTCGCTGCCAGACGCTGAAGCCACCGTGCTGGAATTGGTGCGCCGGGCCGGACTGCAGCCGGTGCAATGCAGCCGGACTGCTGCCAGCCTGGAAGATGTGTTTGTTGCTGCCACCCAGCAGCGCAGGACCCGGCCATGAAAGCGTTGCAACGCATCCTGGCGATCGTACTGAAAGAGCTGCGGCAGCTGCGGCGTGACCGCCTGACGTTTGGCATGATCGTTGGCCTTCCGGTCATCCAGTTATTGCTGTTCGGCTATGCCATCAACAATGACCCGAGGCACATACAGGCTGCGGTAGCTGACCTCGCCGCCAGCGCGGTGTCACGTCAATACGTACTGGACCTGGCGCACAGTCAGGTCATCGACATCGTTCACCAGGCAACCAGCGCCGATGAACTTGAAGCATTGATGCGCACGGGTGAAATCAGCGTGGGCATTTTCATCCCGGAGGACTTCGAGCGGCGGCTGCAGCAGCCGGGTCGCGCCGCGGTGCAACTGCTGGTGGATGGATCCGATACCGTGGTGCAGGGAGCGGTGAGCCGCCTGGCACAAGCCAACCGGCTGTCGCCGTGGTACGACCGGCCGCCGGAGCTTGAGGTGCGCACGTTCTACAATCCGGAACGGCGCTCGGCCGTGAACACGGTACCCGGCCTGATCGGCATCATACTGACCATGACCATGACCCTGTTCACTGCCGTGGCCATCGTGCGCGAGCGGGAACGCGGCAATCTCGAACTGCTGATCACCACCCCGGTGGGAATTCCCGAACTGATGCTGGCAAAAATCCTTCCGTACATCCTGATCGGGCTGATCCAGGTGACGCTGGTGCTGTGGCTGGGGCACTGGTTGTTCCAGGTGCCGCTGCGCGGCTCACTGTGGGATGTGTACCAGGTTTCGCTGCTGTTCATCATCGCCAACCTGGCCATGGGGTTGATGATTTCAACCGTCGCCCGCAACCAGTTCCAGGCCATGCAGCTCACCATGTTCGTGCTGCTGCCCTCCATCCTGTTGTCGGGCTTCATGTTCCCGTTTGCAGGAATGCCCAAGCTGGCGCAGTGGATAGCGGAAGTGCTGCCGATGACGCATTTCATGCGGCTGATACGCGGCGTGGTGCTGCGTGGTGCCGACCTGGTGGAAATGCGCCGGGAAGTGTTCGTTCTGGGCGCTTTCATCGTGCTGGCCATGGGTTTTGCCATACTGCGATTCAACAAACGGCTGGATTGAATCCGGCCCGGGCTCGTGATGGCTTGCCGGTGATGGCATACTCGGAGCTCTTGGCGAGCCGCTGAAGCAACCGGACTGAATCCATGAACGCACCAGTGCCAATCCAGGTTGAAGGACTCAACCACTACTTCGGCAAAGGCGCACTGCGCAAGCAGATCCTGTTCGATGTCGCCACCGAAATACCCGCGGGTGAAATCGTCATCGTTACCGGCCCTTCAGGTTCCGGCAAAACCACCCTCTTGACCCTGGTGGGCGCATTACGCTCGGCGCAGGAGGGCAGCGTCAGGGTCTTGGGCGAGGAATTGCGCCACGCCAGGTCCGCGGTACTGGAAAAAGTTCGGCGCAGGATCGGTTTCATTTTCCAGCAGCACAATCTGCTGGGCGCCCTGTCGGCGCAGCAGAACGTGGAGCTGGGGTTGAGAGCAGCCAAGAGCCACAACAAGGTCGAATCACGCAAACGCGCTCGGGAGATTCTGGCAGCCGTGGGCCTTGCCGAACGCATGGACCACCGCCCGGAGCAGTTGTCCGGTGGCCAGAGGCAGCGGGTGGCCATTGCCCGGGCGCTGGTTTCCGAACCGCAGATCCTGCTGGCGGACGAACCCACCGCTTCGCTGGACAAGGAATCCGGTCGTGAAGTGGTGGAACGCATGAAGGTGCTGGCCAAGGAGCAAGGCACCACGATCCTGCTGGTCACCCATGACAACCGCATCCTGGACATCGCCGACCGCATCGTGCACCTGGAGGACGGCCGGCTGTCCACCTTTACCGATGCGGTCATCGCCAACAACGAACTGATGATGGGCACCCTCGCTCGCGCCAGCCACAAAAAGCGGGCCGGCGAGGAAGTTGATGACCTGGACGAATCAGGCTTTCGCGCGCTGCTGGGCCAGATGACCCAGCAATCACAGCATTTTCTCAGGGCTACCGAGCTTTCCAACGATGCGGCTTTCCAGAGCCTGCTGGAACAGGACCTGTTCGCTTTCACCCGCAAACTCAGCCAGTTGATGAACGCCGACCGGTCCTCGTTGTTCATCGTTGACCGCAAAACCCAGTCGCTCTGGCTGCGCGTCACCGAGAACCTGCCGGACAGGGAAATCCGCATCCCGCTGGACAGCGGTATTGCCGGCGCCGTCGCCACCACCGGCGAAGCCATTCGCGTCGATGATGCCTACGCCGACCCGCGATTCAACCCGGATGTGGACAAACAAATGGGCTACCGGACCCGCTCGATCCTGTGCCTGCCGGTAAAGAACTCAGCCGGCCGGGTGTTTGCCGTGGCGCAATTGCTGAACCGGCGGGATGGACAGCCCTTTGATGCCAGTGATGAGGCCAGGTACAAGGAATTCCTCCAGTCCATAGGCCTGGTGCTGGAAACGCTGGAGCAGCTGTTGTCGCACTCCTGAACAGCAGCGGGGAAGGCCGGGCCCGGTTCCGGCGGTTTTGCTGCCAATACAAGCCGACATTGACTGTGACGTTGCCCGGCAATGCTTATATAATGCCGGGTTTGGTGAGAGCTACGGCCTGGCGGGGCGGACATGTCTGAACGCGAAATCATGGAATACGATGTCATCGTTGTGGGAGCAGGTCCCGCAGGGCTGGCATGCGCAATTCGCCTGAAGCAACTGAAGCCGGACCTGATGGTCGCGGTGATTGAAAAAGCGGCCGAAGTGGGGGCCCATATCCTGTCCGGCGCGGTGATCGAACCGGCGCCGCTGGACCAGCTTCTGCCCGGCTGGCGCGACAATCCTCCGCCCGTTTGCGTGCCGGTGGAGAAAGACCAGCTTTGGTATCTCACCAAAACCGGCCAGCGACGCCTGCCCACCCCCCCGCAGCAGAACAACCACGGCAATTTCATTGTTTCCCTGGGCGCGCTCTGCGCCTGGCTGGCGCCTCAGGCCGAGGCCGCGGGCGTTGATATTTTCCCGGGCTATGCCGCCTCCGACATCGCCTTCGCCGAAGACGGCAGCGTGAAGGGCGTGATCATCGGTGACATGGGCGTGGACCGCGCCGGCGAACCCAAGGACAGCTATGTTCAAGGCATCGAAATACATGCACCGGTCACCGTGCTGGCTGAAGGCTGCCGCGGCCACCTGAGCAAGCAACTCATCGCGAAGTTCGGCCTCAACAAGGATTCCGAACCCCAGACCTACGGTATCGGCATGAAGGAACTGTGGCGGGTGCAGCCGGGCAAATCCACTCCTGGCCTGGTGCAGCACACGCTGGGCTGGCCGCTGGACTCCAGCATCTACGGCGGCAGTTTCATCTACCACCTCGACAAGGATCGCATTGCCCTGGGATTCGTGGTCGGGCTGGATTATGCCGACCCTGAATTCATGCCGTTTGAGGCGTTCCAGCAGCTGAAACACCACCCCATGGTGCGGGACATGCTCGAAGGCGGCGAAATACTGTCTTCAGGCGCGCGCGCCATCGTCGAGGGTGGCTACCAGGCCCTGCCAAAAGTCGAAATGCCGGGCGCACTGCTGATTGGTGACGCAGCGGGCCTGCTGAACGTGCCCAAGGTCAAGGGCACCCACCAGGCGCTTCGTTCCGGCATGCTGGCTGCCGAGCACATTGCGGAAACTTCGAGCAGCGCCGGTTTTGATGCAAAACTGCGCGCCTCGCCCATCGTCAGCGAATTGCGCAAGGTGAGGAACATCCGCCCGGCCTTCTACAAGGGTTTGTGGCGCGGCTTCATTCGTGCGGCTGTCGAAACCATTACGGCCGGCAAACTGCCTTCGACGCTGCAGCTGCATGCCGACCATTCGGCATTGCGAAAAGTGGTTGAATACACCGCGCCCGAGCGCGATTGGGTCAGCCGCGAGCTGCCGCCGCGTGACCGCCTGGCGTCGGTTTATTTCGCCGCCACCGAGCACGATGAGGACCAGCCGGTGCACCTGCAGATCCTCGAGCCGGATATCTGCACGACGCGTTGCGTTGAAGAGTATGACAATCCCTGCACGCGCTTCTGCCCGGCCAACGTGTATGAAATGGTGGAGGATAGCGACGGCAAGCGCCTGCAGATCAATGCGGCCAATTGCGTGCACTGCAAAACCTGCGACATCAAGGATCCATACCAGATTATCAACTGGGTGACTCCTGAAGGCGCTGCCGGGCCGAATTACCAAAACCTCTGAATCGGCGCCCTGTGCCAGGCGCCGGTGCTTCCCGATTGAACTTCGATTTAAACAGGCAGGAATATTGATGAAAATACTGGTTGGAATAAAACGCGTGGTTGACTACAACGTACGCGTGCGCGTGCTGCCCAACGGCAGCGGCGTGGACACGGATGGCGTCAAGATGAGCGTCAATCCCTTTGACGAAATCGCCCTTGAAGAAGCGCTGCGCATCAAGGAAGCCGGCAAGGCCACGGAAGTGGTAGTGGTTTCCATCGGCACGGAGGAATGCCAACAACAGTTGCGCACCGGCCTGGCCATGGGCGCCGACCGCGCCATCCAGGTGAATACCACCAGCGCGACCCAGCCTCTGGCCGCGGCCCGCGCCCTGCTGAAAGTAATTGAGCAGGAACAACCCGGGCTGGTGCTTCTGGGCAAGCAGGCCATCGACGACGACAACAACCAGACCGGCCAGATGCTGGCCGCGCTGTGGAATCGCCCACAGGCCACATTTGCTTCCAAACTGGAACTGGATGGCGACAAGGCAACCGTTACCCGCGAAGTGGACGCCGGCCTGGAAACCATCAGCATCGACCTGCCGGCCGTGGTTACCGTGGACCTGCGCCTGAATGAACCCCGATTTGTAAAACTCCCCGACATCATGAAAGCCAAGCGCAAGCCGCTGGACGTGCTGCAACTGGCCGACCTGGGCGTGGAACCCGGCCCGGAGTACCAGATTGAAAAATACAGCCCGCCGCCGCAACGGCAGAAAGGCATCATGGTGGAAAGCGCCGAACAACTGGTGCAGGAACTGAAGAACCGGGGGCTGGTATGAGCAGGATACTGATAGTCGCAGAACACGATGGCAGCTCGCTGAACCCGAGCACGGCCAAAACCCTGAGCTGCGCCGCCGCGGTGGGCGGCGACATCGACATCGCTGTGCTCGACAAGGGTGTGGATGCAGTGGCCACACAGGCAGCAGCACTGGCTGGCGTAACAACCGTAATCAAGGTCGAAGCCGATCATCTCGAACACGCACTGGCGGAAAACTGGGCGCCGGAAATCTCCAGCCTGGCGAAGGGCTATACGCATGTGTTCGGCCCTTCAACCACGTTTGGCAAAGACCTGATGCCGCGCGTGGCAGCCCTGCTGGGCGTGAACCAGCTCAGCGATGTGATGGAAGTGCTGGAATCCCATGCCTTCCGTCGCCCCATTTACGCCGGCAATGCCATCATCGATGTGCGGGTTCCGGCCGACAGCATCACCGTGGCCACCGTGCGCGCTGCCAGCTGGCAGGCTGCTGCATCGGGTGGTTCGGCTGGCATCGAGTCACGCGCAGCCAGCGGTTCGGCCAGCGGCCGAACCCGCTGGGTGGGGCTGAAGGCCGGCGGTGGTGATCGCCCTGACCTGCAGAGCGCCAGCAAGGTAGTGTCCGGCGGGCGCGCCCTGGGCAGCGCCGACAATTTCGCCATTGTCTACAGCCTCGCCGACAAGATCGGTGCGGCCGTCGGTGCTTCCCGCGCCGCGGTTGATGCCGGCTATTGC
>CBFGWJ010000046.1:0-10056 GCA_965652335.1 uncultured Gammaproteobacteria bacterium
ACGGTTGCCGCCGCCCGATTACCCCTGTTGCAGATTCGCCGTGAACTGTCACCGTACCTCAGAACCATGAACGAGGCAGGTGCCTGGAATGGCCATGTGCCCGTCACCGCCATCAATTCAGCGATCCTGGTTTGTGCGGCGCTGCTGTATGGCTATCGGTACGTGATGTTTGCCAACGAGCGCTCGGCGGATGAAGCAACGCTTCAGGACCGAAACGGGGTCCCTGTTAATCACCAGTACAGCAAATCCAGTGCGTTTGAACAGGCCTGGCAGAAGGTCATTCACGAGCAGGTCAGCCCGGACATGGATTGCTTCTCGCTGTTGCGGCCGTTTTCTGAGCTGGAGATAGTTGGCAGATTCAGTAAGTTAACGGAATTTCATGAAGTTTATTCCAGCTGCAACCGCAATTTCCATCTGGATGGTCCGTCCATCACCGGGCGTTGGTGTGGCAATTGTCCCAAGTGCCGGTTTGCCGCATTGAGCCTGGCGCTGTTCCTCGGCCCCGATGAAGTGATTGGCATCATGGGAACAGACCTGCTGGATGACTCCGGCCAGGAGGAGGGATTCAGGGAACTGTGTGCCCTCGGCCGCGACAAGCCCTTTGAATGCGTGGGCGAAATGGGCGAAAGCCGGGCGGCCCTGGCTGCGCTTGCGAAAAAGCCGGAGTGGAAAGACAAGGCAGTGGTACGCAGACTGGCACCTGAACTGGCCGGGCTGCTGGTGCCTTCGCTGGAATCCCTGTTGCAGCCCTCGGCTTCGCACAGCATACCGAAGGCCCTGTTGCCTCGTTTGAGGGAAGCGTTCGCCTGATGCAAACCAGCGAGCTGGCAGGCAAACGAATCGCGATACTCGGCGCAGGCCGGGAAGGCCAGGCAACTTATCACTGGCTGAAACACCGCCTGCCTGGCCAGCCGGTGCAACTCTTTGCTGAAACACCTGCCGATGTGGATTTCGAGAACCGTCTGGCTCAGGGTGACAGCCTGCATGTAGGCAAACTGGACGACGCGCCTCTCAGTGATTTTGAGGTGCTGGTCCGCTCACCGGGCATCAGCCCCTACCGATCCGCTTTGCGCAACGCGGTGAATGCCGGCTGCCGGATCATTTCGCCCAGCACGCTCTGGTTTGCGGCGCATCCTGATGCCAGGACCATCTGCATCACCGGCACCAAGGGCAAGAGCACCACTTCAGCCCTGACGGCGCACATGCTGCGCGCCTGTGGCCGAAGAGTGCAACTGGCTGGCAACCTCGGCTTGCCGTTGCTGGCCTGTGATAATGACTCGAGTGAATCGGAGCCTATCGACTGGTGGGTGATCGAGCTGTCCAGCTACCAGCTTTGCGACCTGCATGCGCAGCCGGACATCGGTGTCATCCTGAACCTCAGCCCCGAGCACCTGGACTGGCATGGTGGCGTTGATGCCTATATACGCGACAAGTTGCGACTGGCGGACCTGACGGCTCCCGGCGGCCTGCTGGTCAACGCCACGGATTCGCTGCTGCTTGAACGCTTCGGACGGGATGTGGCGGTACAAGGGTTCAATTCGGTAAGCGGTATCTGGTGTGAAGGACGCCAGTTCATGCTGGGTGCTATTCCGCTGCAGGTGGATATGCCTGAAAATATGCCGGGCAGGCACAATCGCGCCAATGTGGCAGCCGCTTTGAGCATAGTGAGAAAAGCCGGGTTGGGCCTGAAAGCAGCCATAGCTTCCCTGGCTACCTACCAAAGCCTGCCACACCGGTTGCAGGTGCTGGGCGAGATCAAGGGCGTCCGCTGGATCAATGACAGTATTTCTTCCACGCCCGTCGCAACGGCAGCGGCGTTGGAAGCGCTGGCCGGCAAATCGATCGTGCTGTTGCTGGGTGGCCTTGATCGCGGACTGGACTGGAGCGTTTACTCAGCCGATTTTCGTGCCAACCCACCCAAGGCGGTCATCACCATGCCGGACAACGGGCCTGCGCTCGCAAACTGGCTGCGAAGTTCCGGGCTTGAATTCAGTGCCGGCCTGCACGAAGTGTCCAGCCTGCAGGAGGCCGTGGAACTGGCCCGCCAGGTTTCCGGCCCTGGAGACCTGGTTTTATTGTCCCCGGGCTCGCCCAGTTTCCCCCGGTTTGTCGATTTCCAGCATCGCGGCCTGGAGTTTGCCAGGCTGGCAGGTTTCTGAACGAAAATAAAAATCCCGGCTGAAGCCAATCAGCCGGGCAAGCAGTGTTGTGAATGTTTAAAATGAGGCCGCGGGTCAGGGAGTGAGGAGTGCAGAAATCGCCCTGTCAGGTTTGAGGGAGAGACCATCCCGCGGCCTCAGTAAACTAGACCCCACCTTGCTCGAAAAAGTTTCAAATAATTTCAGGAGAAATCATCGTGTCCGAATCCAGTGGCCAGGCGAACAGCCCGGTAAAAGCCGTCATTCACACCTCCAAAGGTGATATCAGGATCAACCTGTTGGCCGATATAGCACCGGTAACCGTTGCCAATTTCGTCAATCTTGCAGCGAATGGCTTTTATGACAATCTCAATTTCCACCGCGTGATCCCCAATTTCATGATCCAGGGCGGTTGCCCGAACGGCAGTGGTACCGGTGGCCCGGGCTATCGCTTTGAGGACGAATGCAGTTCCAGGGCAAGGCACGATGGGCCGGGAGTTCTGTCCATGGCCAATGCCGGGCCGGGAACCAATGGCAGCCAGTTCTTCATCACCCACGTCGAGACGGCCTGGCTGGATGGCAAACACACGGTATTTGGCCGGGTGGAAGATGCCAGCGACCAGGCTGTGGTCGACTCGATTGCTGTGGGTGACACCATCTCCGGCATCGATATCAGCGGCGCCGAGGCCCTGGTTGAAGCACAAGCCGACCGCATCAGGCAATGGAATTCCGTATTGGCCGGTTAACCACCGGCTGTGGACGGTGGTCCAGCTTCAGTGGTCGCGGCTGACGCTGTACTGCGCGAGGGTCGCCAGGGCCGCTTTCCAGGGTGAATCCGCCACAGCATCCAGTGCCGCCAGTGCGGCGCTGGACCGGGCCTGCGCCACCCGTGTGGTTGCGGCCAGGGCCCCGGTGTCATGAATTGCCTGGACGATCCACTGCAATTTGGAAATGTCGCCGTTGCGTATGGCCTCGTCCACAGCATCGCGCTGTTCGGCAACCAGCGCTTCGCGGCACAGGATCAAAGGTAGTGTAGGCTTGCCTTCGGCCAGGTCATCGCCGCTGTTCTTGCCCATGGTGGCGGCATCGGAAGTATAGTCCAGCACATCGTCCATCACCTGGAAGGCGCACCCCAGTTCGCGGCCGTAGGTGGCCAGATCATGTTCCAGGTCGGGCCGACCGGCGATGACCGCGCCCAGCTGGCAGGCAGCCTCAAACAGCTGAGCGGTCTTCTTTTCAATCACGCCAAAGTAGCGTTCTTCGCTGACTTCCGGGTCATGCATGTTGAGCAGCTGTTCTACTTCGCCCTCGGCAATCCGGTTGGTGGCGTCCGAGAGGATATCCATGACCTGCATGGAATCGATGTCCACCATCATCTGGAAGGACCTCGAATACAGGAAATCACCCACCAGCACACTGGCGGCGTTGCCCCAGACGGCGTGCGCGGATTCCTTGCCGCGGCGCAGTTCGGACTCATCCACCACATCATCGTGCAGCAGGGTTGCGGTATGGATGAACTCGATGATTGCAGCCAGGGTAATGTGCTGCGTTCCCGTGTAGCCGCTCGCCCTGGCCGCCAGCACGGCCAACATCGGACGCAGGCGTTTGCCACCCGAGCCGATGATGTATTCGGCAATCTGGCGGATCAGAACCACGTTGGAATCCAGGCTTTTGCGGATGAGCTCGTTGACCTGGCGCATGTCGTCCGCGCACAGATCGGCAACGGACTGGATGTCCGGCGCCGGTCGGTTACGTAAGACGGCTGTGGCCTGGGCTGGTTCCATGCTTCTTGTTTTCGCTGGAAAGCGGCGATTATATGCTGCCCCAAGGCTGTGACCAAACACCCGGGAAAATACAACGGGCAGCCAAGCCAGCATGAAGGTCAGCGAAGTCCGGAATTGCCCGTTTCGCAATGTGCTTCCCGCACTATAATGCGCGCTTTGCCCGGGAGCACTTGCTTGGCACCAGATCCGATCACCCGCAGCGAACTGAGGCTGGCCACCACATTGGCCGGGGTTATTGCCCTGCGCATGCTGGGCCTGTTCATGATCCTGCCGGTATTCATGGTGCTGGCGCGTCAAACACCCGGTTTTACCCCCATGCTGGGTGGCCTGGCGGTAGGCGTGTATGGCCTGACCCAGACCATTTTCCAGCAGCCGTTCGGCTGGCTGTCCGATGTCTGGGGCAGGCGGCGAGTGTTGCTGTTGGGCATGGGCCTGTTCGCGATTGGCGGCGTGGTTGCAGCACTGGCCGAAACCATGACCGGTGTGATCGTGGGTCGCTGCCTGCAGGGCAGCGGCGCCATCGCCGGTGTGGCCATGGCGTTTGCGGCAGATCGGGTACGGCCCGCAAAACGATCGGTCAGCATGGCCATCATCGGCATGGGAATTGGCGGCGCTTTCCTTCTGTCCATGGTGCTGGCCGTGCCGCTGGCCAACTGGATGGGCCTGCAGGGCATGTTCTGGCTGACAGCCATCCTGGCGGTGCTGGGCATGGCGCTGATACTGACGACTCCCGGCGCCCCGGCTCCGCCGTTGGAAGCGGGACCAGCCGCGGGCCATGACCAACCGGTGCTGTGGCTGTTGTCTGGAAGCGTATTCCTGCTGCATGCGGTCATGACCCAATTGTTCGTGGTGCTGCCCGGGTTGTTGGTCGATGATTTTGGTTTTGCCCTCAGCCAGCACTGGAAAATCTACCTGCCCACGATGCTGGTCTCCGTACTGCTCATGATGCCTTTGCTGGTGCGCAGTGGCGCCATGGCGGCCGAGCGGAAAATATTGCTGCCGGCATTCGCCCTGTTGAGCCTGTCGCTGGCCAGCATGGGCTGGTCGGGTTCGCTGCCGCTGCTGACCTCCTTGATGATTCTCTATTTCATGGCATTCAACCTGCTGGAAGCGACCATGCCGGCACTGTTATCGCGTCATGTGGGCCAGACAGGACGCGGCCGACGCATGGGAACCTACAGCAGCTTCCAGTTCCTGGGCGCTTTTGTCGGGGGCGTGAGCGGGGGTTGGGTGCTGGGTAACTGGGGCGCTACTGCCGCGCTGTTGCTGGCGGCGGGCGTCAGCCTCCTTTGGACAGTGGCAATTGGCTTACTTTCCAGGCGGCTCTTTCTGACAGGTATGCCAGAATGACTGTGATAAACTCCTCGCCCAGAAGCTTCAAACCGTCGAACCAACCAACTGAGAAATCCGGCCGCCGGCAGGCGCCGAAGGGAGATGCCTGATGGCACGTGGAATCAACAAAGTCATCCTGGTGGGCAACCTGGGTGCAGACCCCGAAACCCGTTATACCGCCAGTGGTGCTGCGATCACCAGCATCCGTATCGCCACCAGTGAATCCTGGCGTGACAAGCAGACCGGGGAACAGCAGGAGCGTACGGAGTGGCACAGCATCACGTTTTTTGGCCGCCTGGCGGAAATTGCCGGCGAGTACCTGCGCAAGGGCAGCCAGGTTTACGTTGAAGGCCGTTTGCAGACCGACAAGTGGCAGGACAAAGATGGCAACGACCGTTACACCACCAAAGTGATCGCCAATGAAATGCAAATGCTGGGTGGCCGCGGCGAAGGTAGTGGCGGACAGGCGTCCAATGACGGTTTTCGCAGTAACCGTGGCGGCAACCGCCCCCAGGGCCAGCAGGGTAATGCCGCGCCGGACGAAGGTTTTGCGGACGACGACATTCCGTTCTAGTTTCCCATGAGGACCGTGCTGGTTACCGGCGGTGCCGGCTTCATTGGCGGCAATTTTGTATTGCGCAGCCTGCGGCATCCGGAAAGTGATTTGCGGGTCATAAATCTCGATTTGCTGACCTATGCCGGCAACCTGGATACGCTGATCAGCCTTGAGAACGACTCCCGTCACATTTTTGTGCACGGCGATATCGGTGATGCGCAACGCGTGGCGCAGCTGCTCGAGCGCTACCGGCCTTCGGCCATCATCAACTTTGCCGCCGAAAGCCATGTGGACCGTTCCATCGACGGCCCGGCAGCATTCGTCCAAACCAATGTCGTCGGTACCCTCAATCTGTTGCAGTCCGCCCTGGAATACTGGCGAAAACTGCCGGATGAGGAGAAGGCAGGATTCCGCTTCCTGCACGTGTCCACCGATGAGGTTTATGGCAGCCTTGGGGCCGAAGGTGCCTTCAGCGAAACCACGCCATACGCGCCGAACTCGCCCTATGCCGCCAGCAAGGCCGGCTCGGATCATCTGGTCAGGGCGTTTCACCACACGTACGGATTGCCGGTGTTGACGACCAATTGCTCCAACAACTACGGGCCTTACCAGTTTCCGGAAAAGCTGATTCCACTGATGATACTCAATGCACTGGAGCTCAAGCCCCTGCCGGTATACGGCGATGGATTGCAGGTCAGGGACTGGCTGTTCGTGGAGGACCACGTGGATGCGATCCATACGGTGTTGCGTTCCGGCGAACCCGGCGAGGTCTACAATATCGGTGGCAATGCTGAACGAACCAATCTTGAAGTGGTCCAGTCCATTTGCCAGGCGCTGGATGAGCTGAGCCCGGTCGATGGGGTGCCGGATCGCCGGCAATTGATCACCCACGTGGCCGACCGACCGGGCCACGACCGGCGCTATGCCATCGACTGCACCCGGCTTCGCACCCGCCTGGGCTGGCAGCCGACCGTGGGATTCGAGCAGGGGCTGCGAAAGACGGTGGATTGGTACCTGGAAAACCCGCAATGGATATCGCGTGTACGCGATGGCAGCTACCAGGGTGAACGTCTTGGCCTGGCCAACAGCCCGATGAATTGAGCCGGCCTGATAGGAACTCAGCCATGACTGTTGTACTGAAACTCCCATGAAAGCTCGCAAAGGTATTATCCTGGCCGGTGGCAGCGGTACCCGCCTGTATCCGCTGACGCGCGTAATCAGCAAGCAGTTGTTGCCGGTTTACGACAAGCCGATGATTTTTTACCCGTTGGCAACGCTGATGCAGGCGGACATTCGCGACATCCTCATTATCACCACGCCGCATGAACAGGCCATGTTCCGGTCTCTGCTGGGTGACGGCAGTGACTGGGGCATCAATCTTGAATTCGCAGTGCAACCCAGTCCTGACGGGTTGGCCCAGGCCCTGATCATCGCCGAGGACTTCCTGCAGGGTTCGCCCAGTTGTCTCATCCTCGGCGACAATATTTTCCATGGCGGTGGCCTTAGCGAGGTGCTCGAGCGCGCCACGCAACGGCACGAAGGCGCCACCATATTCGGCTACTGGGTGAAAGACCCCGAGCGTTACGGCGTTGTTGAATTTGACCGTGAGCTTAGGGTGCTGGGAATTGAAGAGAAACCGCAGCAGCCACGCTCTCACTACGCGGTAACCGGCCTTTATTTTTACGACAGCCATGCGCCTGAACTGGCGCGCAGCCTGAAGCCTTCGAAGCGTGGCGAACTGGAGATCACCGACCTCAACCGCTGTTACCTCGACGCCGGCAAACTGTCGCTGGAGCGGCTGGGCCGCGGCTATGCCTGGCTGGACACCGGCACGCATGAATCCCTGCAGCAGGCCGCCAGTTTCATCGAAACCATCGAAGCCCGGCAGGGCCTGAAGGTCGCATGTCCGGAAGAAATTGCCTTCATGAAGGGCTGGATCGATGAGGCTCAGATCAGGCAGCTGGCCGAGCCGCTGCGCAAAAGCGGCTACGGTGAGTACCTGTTGCAGTTGCTGACCCGCGGCCACGAGCCATGAAACTGTTGTCCACGGGATTGGCCGGCCTGGTGATCATCGAGCCCCGGGTGCATGGCGACCAGCGGGGCTATTTCAAGGAGCTCTGGAAACATTCAAGCTACAGCGCGGCAGGCATTCCGGAGCGATTCGTGCAGTCCAATGTTTCCCGCTCCGCGGCCGGCGTCCTGCGAGGGCTGCATTACCAGTATCCTCACCCGCAAGGGAAGCTTGTAACGGTGCTGGAAGGCCGTGTATTCGATGTTGCTGTTGATATTCGCACCGACTCACCCACCTACCGTCAGTGGGCCGGGGTGGAACTGTCAGCGGAAAACCACCGGCAGCTGTACATTCCCGAGGGCTTTGCGCACGGTTTTTGCGTGCTGGGTGAATCAGCCCTGATGAATTACCTGTGCACCACTGAATTTGACCCGGCCTTTGACGCGGCCATTGCCTGGAATGACCCGGACATTGGCATTGAATGGCCTGTTGCAGCAAAGGGCCTGTCGGCGCGTGATGCGGCCGCACCACGGTTGCGTGATATCGCCATCGAAGACCTGCCCAGAATGCCGGTATGAACATCCTGCTCACGGGCGCTTCCGGCCAACTGGGAACCGAACTGTTGCCCCTGTTGGGTGAATTGGGCCAGGTTACCGCCGTGGATCGGGTTGCGGGCCATTCAGGAACTGTCGTACAGGACCTGGCCGACCTTCATCGGTTTGAAATCCTTCTCAATCGTTTGCGTCCGGATCTTGTGGTCAATACAGCTGCCTTCACCGCCGTCGACAAGGCGGAAACTGAGCGCGATAATGCCTTTCGCCTGAATGCTGAATTGCCGGCGTGCCTGGCGCGATGGTGTTACACCCACCAGCGAAAACTGCTGCACTATTCGACCGATTATGTATTTGACGGGACCAGCAGCTCTCCTTATCAGGAGACGGATATCCCGAATCCCATCAATGTCTATGGTGAAAGCAAACTGGCCGGTGAACAGGCCATCCAGGCCAGCGGCAGCCAGCACCTCATCATTCGCACCTCCTGGGTTTATTCAGCTCACGGAAATAATTTCCTGCTGACCATGTTGAGGTTGGCAAGACAGCGGTCTGAACTGGGCGTGGTAAGTGACCAGACGGGATGTCCCACATGGGCCAGGAACCTGGCGAATGCCAGCTACCGGGTTCTGAACGCCTTGCAGAGCGACGATGAATGGAAATCCCGGAGCGGGGTTTACCACTACTGCGATGCCACGGTAACGTCCTGGTATGATTTTGCCCGCGAGATATTCCGCCAGGCGGTTGAACAGGAATCGCTGCCGCGCATGCCACAACTGAACGCGATCAGTTCAGGCGACTTTCCGCAAGCGGCCCGGCGCCCGATGTTCTCGGTTCTGGATACCAGCCGCATACGCCAACAGTTTGATATCAGTCCTTCTGGCCTGGGCGAATCATTGAGCCTGTGCCTGCGAGACTGTGGAGACCAGCAACTACCATGAGCAACCAGAAACAGCCATGAGCATCAATCCCGTCATTCTGTCCGGTGGTGCCGGGACCCGCCTGTGGCCCGTGTCACGCAAGGCGCATCCCAAGCCGTTCATGAACCTGGTTGATGGTGAATCCCTGGCGGAGAAGACTTTTCGTCGTGCATTGGGTGTGGCCGCCGGTGGGGAGGTGATCACGGTGACCAGTCGCGATTACTATTTCTACACCCGTGACCTCTACCAGCGCATGCTAGGTGAAGCTGCGCAACCACCATTCCTGCTGGAGCCCGTGGGCCGGAACACCGCGCCGGCCATTGCGCTCGCCGCGCTTTACCTGCAGTCGAAGTCCGGTGCCGATGCCATCATGCTGGTGCTGCCGGCTGATCACCTGATCAGGGACGAGCCCGGTTTCCAGGCCGCGGTCGCGGAAGCGGCCAAGCTGGCCGGGCAGGGCTTCCTGGTGACTTTCGGCATTCATCCCACCCAGCCTGAAACCGGCTACGGTTACATTCGGCGTGGTGATGGTATCGCCGGTTCGGCCGGTTATTCGGTAGCGGCATTTGTGGAAAAACCGGACGCAGCCACGGCGGCGAAGTATGTGGCATCGGGGGAATATGAGTGGAACTCCGGCATGTTCGCGTTTACCGCCGGCAGTTACCTGCGGGCGCTGCAGCAGCATGCGCCGGACATCCACGATGCGGCCTTGAATTGTTGGCAAGCCATGGATAGCTCGAAGCAACCACTGGAGATTCCGCAGG
>CBFGWJ010000047.1:0-10053 GCA_965652335.1 uncultured Gammaproteobacteria bacterium
TGTAGACATCCGTGGCCAGGCTGACGCCATCGCGCATCGGCACCATCTGCAGGGTGTTGGATTCGGATATTTCCGCGAACCTGGCCAGGTTCAACTCTTCCTGCAGGTCGGCTTCCTGGGCGCTGGCCACGGTGCTGGCCACGGTGCCGGCCAGGCTGACCAGCACCGCAACGGCGGCGAGTTTCAAGGCGGAATATTTCATGCTTGGCTTTACTCCGGACATGGCCTTCCTGAAATTGCAAAAAAGTGACAGCGGCAGCTCTTCCTGACTAATCGGCGGGAGCGGCGTCGACACGCCGCGTGCCGGGGCCATAGAGCACTTTGCCGGGCCGCTGGCCGGTGTGTTGGCCGTTTTCAGCCACCACCACGCCGTTCACCAGCACATGGCTGATGCCGGATGGCAGCTGCATGGCTTGCTCCCACGTGGCATTGTCCTGGATGGAATCGTAATCAAAGATCACCACGTCCGCCCAGTAACCCGGCGCCAGCAACCCCCGGCCCTCCAGCTTCATCCGCCGGGCCGGCCAGGAGGTCATTTTCCGGATGGCGTCTTCCAGCGTCAAAACACCTTCTTCGCGCACATACTTCGCGATGATGCGGGGAAAGGTCCCGTAAGACCGCGGGTGCGGCAAACCGAGGCCATCCACCTGCCCCAATACTTCCGCGGCGCCGGCGTCACTGCCGATCGAAACCCAGGGTTGTCGCATGAAGGTCCGGACATCGTCCTCGCTCATCAGGTAATAGAAGGCATAGGCGCGTTCAGGCAATGCCTCCAGCATCATGTCCCAGGCAGCATCGGCCGGGTCCTTGCCAAGGGCCCGGCCGATTTCCTCGAAGTTCATGCCCACATATTGCTGGTACTCCGGCACCTGCGGATTGGCCAGCACGACGCCTTTCCAGCTGCCGGCGGCAATCACCAGCCGGTCGGAATCCGGGCTCAGCACTTCGGCTTTAAGCTGCCCGCGCATGGCCGGATCGCGCAGGATCCGCAGCGCCTCTTCCATTCCGTGCTGGAACACCCAGGTGGGAACCGTTGCCTCAATTCCCGTTCCGCCGGCGATATAGGGATACTGGTCCGCGGCAATTTCCACGCCACGCGCACGCGCCTTCTCGATCAATGCGATGGCTTTTTGCGCCGCCGTGCCCCAGTTGGGCTCGAAAGCATTCTTGATATGGAAAATTTCCACCGGGATGCCGGCG
This sequence comes from uncultured Gammaproteobacteria bacterium, assembly GCA_965652335.1. Lineage (GTDB taxonomy): Bacteria > Pseudomonadota > Gammaproteobacteria > Xanthomonadales > SZUA-36 > JAWXBM01. Next base: position 1,201 of record CBFGWJ010000047.1, read on the forward strand.
GTTTCACCGACGGTGATCATCTCCTGTATGGCATCCAGCAGTTTGCGGCTTTCATCGCGCATGTGAGCCGCATAGATGCCACCATAGGGAGCGATGGCCTGGGCCATGGCCACCAGTTCCTCAGTGGTGAGCAGCGAATGCGGCGGGTAAAACGCTGCACTGCTCATTCCCACCGCGCCGTTCTCCATGGCCAGGCGCATGATGTCCTGCATTCGGCTGATGTCTTCCGCGCTTACCGCAACATCCGTGCTGCCCGCAACGGCATTGCGCGCCTGGAAAGCGTTGTAGTACACACCGAAGTTGATGCTGATGCCCTGCCGCTCCAGCGTGCTGAAGTACTCGGGAAGCTGCTCCGCGGTTACCGGCGGCCCGCCCTCGCCGCTGATGGCGGAAGTTACGCCCATCAGCACCTTGTTGGTGGCGTCACCATTCTTCAGCAGCACCTCGTCCGACTGGTCCATCATGTCGATCCAGCCCGGGCTTACGTATTGCCCGGCCGCGGCGATTTCCCGCTCGCCACTCCCTACGACCTGGCCGATTTTCACGATACGGCCATCATCGACGGCAATGTCGGCGTTGAACCAGGGATTGCCTGCACCGTCGAGCACACGCCCATCGCGAATGACGAGGTCATGATCTGCCGCCCAGAGCGGACCCGGAAGCAGGCCCGGCAGCAACATGGCAGCGACCAGGCTGAGCCTGGCGAATTTCGGTGAACCGGCTTTGTTCATGCGTTTCAAATTCAGAAGTTGGTGGTGAACGCCAGCAGCTTGTAAGCCCAGGCGCCCCACAACACCACCGCGGCTGCCAGCACCAGCAAAATGGCCCACAACCGGGCAAACCACCGGCCACGATCCTGCCACACAATCCGGACATTGCGGATATTCACCAGCAGGGCGCCCACGAAAGCCAGCACTCCGCCGAAGTAGAGCAGCCACAGCCATGGCGCCATGGCATCGGACATGTTGGAAAAATCCCTGGTCATGGCGCTGAACACCAGCATCCAGCCACCCAACACTGCCAGTACCAGCCCGGCAAACACACGCACCCACCGGTACGAACTGCGTTGCACGCCCTGCAGCTTCAGTTTCACGCCGTAATACCGCCGCACCACAGCAGCCAGCGGCCAGAACAGGAAGGTCAGCGCGAACACCGCGACACTGGCCTGGAACATCGGGCCCAGCCAGGATGGCGACATGTAAGCCGGCACCCGCTCAAACACCGTGAACGGCGCCAGGCCGTCAACGCTCCAGCGCACTACTTCGCCATTTTCAACCACGGCAGCCAGCCGGTTGTGCCCGCCTTTTTCGTGCCAGACCCAGGGCTCGACTTCAATCCATTTTGTGGTTCTGCCGTTCAGCCCGCGTTGCGAGGGAATCACCAGCTCGCCTTTGTCATTGACGCTGACTTTCATTCCTCCCAGCATGGTCGTGGCGCCGAAGAAATTGCTGCGCGCCCCGCGGCTCGACCACCACACGCCGGCCAGCTTGGCCGCATGGCCGGGTTCGATTCCTCCAGCGGGTTGGTCAGCAGCGGAATCCCCGGCCGGGAAGTAGCGATCGGCGAATTGTTCGAACAGGGCCGAACGTATCTTTCCGGCTGCTCCCGCCTTGCCCGTGCCATTGACCGACAGGTACAAACCCACGTTGCGGTCAACAAACAGGTGCAATGCCGTGTGGAAAGCACGTGAGTCGCCCAGGTGCGCGATCACCTGCTCGTCATTGATGTTGGTTTCGAAAAACCCGAGTTCCATACGGTTCAACGGCGGCAGCAGAGTCAGCGCCGTTTCATGCATTTCACGCGCGGTTTCTTCCTGCAGGATACGGTTGTCGCCATAGCGGCCCAGCTGCAGGTGGGCAATCATGAATTTCGCCATGTCGGCGCCGGTGGATGACATGCTGCCGGCCGGCCCGGGGCCAAGCAGCTCAAATTCGATCGGCGTGCCCGAGTCGGTCAGGTAGCCTTTCGACATCTGGGCAACCATGTCCTCCGGCAAGGGTTGCAGAAATGTGGAATCGTGCATTTCAAGCGGCGTGAAAATATGTTCATCCACATATTCCTCGAACGGTTGCCCGGAAACCCGCTCGACGATGTATCCCGCCAGCGCGGTGCCCCAGTTGGAATACGCGGGCGTGGTGCCCGGTTCGAATATCTGCTCCGGCACCCAGGCTTTCAGGTAATCCCCCAGCGACTGCAACCGTTCCGGGTCATGGAACAGCAGGTTCTTGATGGCCTCTTCAAAGCCGCCGGTATGGGTCATCAGGTTGCGCAGGGTGATGGGCTTGCCTTCGGCCGGCACCTTGAAATCGAGATACTGGTTGATGTCCGCATCCAGCTCCACCTTGCCGGCTTCCTTCAGCTGCATGACCGCGGTGAAGGTGACCAGCTTGGATACCGATCCGGGGCGGAACAACGTGTGGTCCGGGTCAACCGGTGTTCCAGCCTCGACATCGGACACGCCGTAACCGCGCTGGATGAGCACTTCGCCGTTCTTCACCACCGCCACCACCGCGCCCGGTATGTCAGCGGTTTCCAGCGCGTAGGGCAGGAATCCGTCCAGCCAGGCGCCCAGGTCGGCTTTCTGCAGGCTGGGACTGAGGTCCGGTTCCGGCTCAACCACCACTTCGGCTACCAGCTCCGGCTCTTCCAGCGGGATCACCTCAGTTTCGGCGGCAGCCGGTTCCTGGGCCGACAGGGACAGGCTCAACAGCAGCAACACAAGGGCCGGTAACAGGTTTACTCTACTCATCACAGTACTCCGCACTCAAAAAAAAGGCCGGACACGCACATAGCAGCGTATCCGGCCCAGGAGAGAAAACGTTTTTAACGATCCGTCAGAACCGGGCTCCGGCCATGACACCCAGGGTCCGGGGTGTCAGCGTGGAGAGCGTAACCAGTCCGTTGTAGGACGAATTCGCAGTTCCGACACCCTGCACGGCATCTTCATCCGTCACGTTCTTGGCATACACCTCGAAGAACCACCGTCCGGTTTCCAGGCCTGCCCGCAAGTTCAGCGTGGTGTAGTCACCCAGGTAGGTGACCTGGTCTTCCCGGCCCGGAATGGTCCGGCCGATGGGACGCTCGCCGGTGTACTGCAGGGTTCCGCCCACATAGGCCAGCGAACTGGTGAACACGCTCCACTCATAATCGCCGGTAAGGCCAAAGCTCCAGTCAGGCACGGAGTTCAGTGGATCGCCATCCAGGCCGCCACTGCCCGCATCGGCTGTCAGGTAAGCATCGGTGTAGGCGCCGTTCAGTGAGAAAGTCAGGCCTTCCGTGGCAGCAAAGCTGGTGGCAAATTCCACACCCTTGCTCACCGCGGTTCCGCCGTTCACATTGACGCCGAAGCCTTCAACCTGCGCAAACAGCTGGATGTCTTCCCAGTCGATGTAGAACAGGGCTGCTTCCAGCGCGAACCGTCCATCAGCCGAGTTCATCTTGTAGCCGAGTTCGTAGTTGGTCAGAGTGTCAGACTCATACTGGGTCGGGACTTCGGCAGGAGCGCCCGGCGGGATGATATTTGGGCCGCCTGGACGGAAACCGGTCGCTACGCGGGCGTAAACGGAAGAATTTTCACCCAGCTGGAAACGTGGTGAAACCGACCAGGTAAAAGGTGATTCGGAAGATTTTCCGTTAACTTCAGCCTCACCGCCCACAAGAGGACCATCCTGCCACTGCACGACCGTCTGGTCGTTTTCACTTTGCCGCGCGCCGAAGGAAACTTCAAACCGGTCAGTCATGAACCAGGTAGCGTTGGCGAATGCGGCAATTTCCTCATAAGTTGAGGTCAGGGTCAGGTCGGCCAGCAACGGGAATCCGGGCGCCGGCGTATCGGTATTGGCAGTGAGCGCAACCAATTGCTGGGCGATCAGCGATTCTTCGTCGGTGTAGTACAGGCCGGCCAGCCATTCGAACTTGTCGCTTTCACCGGAAACCAGGCGTAATTCCTGGGTGAACTTGTCGGTGCTGGTAATCTGGTCCTGGGCCACGCTCAATGGTGCGCCGAATGCCCATGACACATAGGAAGACAGTGGTATGCCACCCAGCAGGTTGGCGGCAACTGCCAGGTCATCACGGATGTCCTGCTCAAATGCGCCCCAGCTGGTAACGGACTGCAGGCTGGCCCAGTCGGAGAATTCCCAGTCGATAGTGGCGCTGTAAACCTCGTAGGACAATTCGTCATAGGCATTCTGGTAACGCGACACCACCGGGCTGGAATAAAGTGGCTTCAGGGTGGCAGGATCGCCTTCCTGCGAGGATGCGTCGCCGGAATTGATGTTCTGGAACATGGCAATCAGGTTGATCGAGAACTCATCGTTGGGCTGGAACAGCGCCTGGATTCGGCCGCCACCCGTGTCGCTGTAATTGACACCTTTTTCGACCATGGTGCCATCAATCACATTGGTGCTGGGGTCCGGGAATGCCGGAATGGGCGTGTCGCCGATGGTGTCGATCCAGCCGTCATCTTCACGGTAGAAAGCACTGGCGCGGATCGCGAAGGTATCGCTCAGCGGAATGTTAACGTAACCGGTGGCGTTGTACCCCAGGCCACCGCCGCTGATGTCTTCCAGGCCCACCTTGAAGCTGCCTTCAAATTCCTGGGTATTGGGCCGGTTCGGCACGTACTTCATCACGCCGCCCAGGGAACTGGCGCCATACAGGGTACCCTGCGGCCCGCGCAGTACTTCCACGCGGTTCATGTCAAAGGTATCGAAGTCGCCAGACAGAATGGCGCCATTCGCCAGCGCGGTGCTGGAACCGAACGGCACCTCGTCAAAATACACGCCCACGGTTGAGGCCACGCCGCCGGTGTTGGTGCCACGCAGGGTAATGCGGGTGATGCCGGGTGTGTTGCCGGCAATGCTGAAACCGGGGATCAACGCCACCATGTCCTCGAAATCAAAGGCCTGCTGGCGTTCCAGCATATTGCCGCCCAAGACCGTGATCGACATCGGGATCTCTTCCAGTGACTGTTCGCGCTTCTGCGCGGTTACAACCACTTCCTCCAGTTCCAATGAATCCTCTTCATCCTGCGCGACCGCCACAGAACTGACAGCCATCCCAGCTGACGCCACCAGCGCCAGGCTGATCATCCGGGAGAGGTGCTTGCTGGCCAGATTGGCCGAAAATGTTGGTTCGGTTCGTTTACTCATGGTTGCCATTCCCGCAGTTGATTTGCTTGTGCCAAATGCCATTTTTGTATGCATCTTCATCAAGACAGCCTTCGGCCATCCCGACGGAGTCCGATATTATGCCGAGCCGGCACCATCGGGCTAGTCAGAATCGGCCAAACGCTATGCAGATACGTCAGGATGCAGAAACGAATCATGACTGCATTGCCTTTTCCGGGCCAACGACCGGGGTATTTCCGGAGCCCGCCGATACTGCACATTTTGTTGTCGATTTCGCCTATCTGCTTTTCGATTGCAGACCTTAACATGATACCCGACTACTTCCCGGCCGCACCTGCCCGGGCGCCATCCAATGGAATGACACATGACCAATACAAGAACGCTGCGAGTAACGGCTGAACCCTGGGAACTGAAACAGCCCTTCAAGATTACCGGGCACATTTTCATTGCTCCTGAACTGATCCAGGTTGAGATATCCCAGAACGGCAGCACCGGCCGCGGCGAAGGAGCGGGCGTTTATTACCTGGCCGAATCCGGTGCCAGCATGCTGCACCAGATTGAATCGGTGAGGGCCGCCGTTGAACAGGGCGCAAATCGCGAAGAGCTGCGCCAGCTGCTGCCCCACGGTGGAGCGCGCAACGCACTGGACTGCGCGCTGTGGGACCTGGAAGCCAAGCTCACGGGAAAATCCATCTGGGAGCTGACCGGCATCACGCCCGGAAAAACATCCACGGTGTATACCGTAGGCATCGACACGCCGGAGAAGATGGCGAACCAGGCACGACAACTGACCACCGGCCAGATCAAGGTCAAGCTGGATGGCGAGCAGGTACTCGAACGCATTTCAGCCGTCTGCGCGGCCCGGCCCGATGCGGAAATCATTGTCGATATCAACCAGGGATGGAATTTCGCGCAGCTGGTCGAATTCGCCCCGAAGTTCAAGGGGCTGGGCGTTGCCATGATCGAACAGCCCCTGCCGCGCGGCGGTGATGCCGAGCTCGAAGGCTACCAGTCACCGATCACACTGTGCGCCGACGAATCCTGCCTGGATACGGCGGAATTCGAACAGGCCGCCCGCCGCTACCGAATGATCAATATCAAGCTGGACAAAACCGGCGGCCTGACCGAGGCGCTGGACCTCGCCCGCCTGGCCCGGGCGCGCGGCATCGAATTGATGGTGGGCAACATGGTGGGCACTTCGCTGGCCATGGCAGCGGGTTTCGTGATTGCGCAACTTTGCCGCTTCGTCGACCTCGACGGCGCGCTGTTCCTCAAGCGTGATTGCGAACACCCCATGAGCTATGCCAACGGCACGGTATCCCCACCCAGCCCCGAGTTGTGGGGTTAGAATACATCCACTGTCCTTTTTCAACTGATTCCAAGGAATTCCGCATGCTGAACCTGTCCCGTCGCGTATTGCTTGCCTGTCTTTTCAGTATTGGCGCCCTGCTTTCGGCCTGCAGCCAGGAATCAGCCGAACCGGCGCCCGGCACCACGCCCGCGGTGACGCAGGAAACCCCGTCTTATGACACCATCATACGTAACGGCCAGGTGGTGGATGGCTCCGGCCAGCCCGGCAGGCAGGCTGATGTGGGCATCCAGGGTGACCGTATTGCCGCGATTGGCGACCTCTCCGCAGCAAAGGCGACGGTTGAAATCGACGCCGGCGGCAAGGTGGTTGCGCCCGGCTTCATCAACATGTTGAGCTGGGCGGTGCGCAGCCTTCTGGAAGATGGCCGTGGCCTCAGCGATATCGAGCAGGGCGTGACGCTGGAAGTATTCGGCGAGGGCTGGTCCATGGGCCCGCTGGCGGACACCGATGAAACCAAAGCCATGCTCAAGGAATTCCTCGGCCCGGACGGCAATCCGGCCTGGAATACCCTGGGTGAATACCTGCAGTACCTGGAGGACAAAGGCGTATCACCCAATGTCGCCTCCTTCGTTGGCGCCACCACGCTGCGCATTCACGAAGTCGGCTTTGATGACCGCCCGCCCACGGACGAAGAAATGGCCAACATGAAAGCCCTCACCCACCAGGCCATGCAGGAGGGCGCGATGGGCCTGGGCAGTTCACTGATCTATCCGCCGGCATTTTTCGCATCCACCGGGGAACTGGTGGAACTGGCCAAAGTCGTGGGTGAGTACGGTGGCATGTACATCTCGCACATGCGCAGCGAGGGCAACCGTATAGAGCAGTCCATCGAGGAACTCATCACCATCGCGCGCGAAGGCGGCGTCGGTGCCGAGATCTACCACCTGAAGCTGGCCGGCCAGCAGAACTGGGACAAGCTGCCCACCGTGGTGAAAATGATCGAGGATGCGCGCGCCGAAGGCCTGAACATCACCACCGACATGTATACCTACATTGCCGGCGGCACCAGTCTTTCAGCCTGTTTTCCACCCTGGGCCAGCGATGGCGGACAGGACGCATTGCTGGAACGCCTGCGCGACCCGGAAACCCGCGCAAAGATCATCGAAGCCATGCGCACCAACGCCGATGACTGGGAAAACCTGTATTACGGCGCCGGGCCTGAGGGCGTGCTGCTGTCGGGTATCGAGGCGGAAGGCCTGAAAGGCGAAATCGGCAAAACCGTTGCCCAGGTGGCGCAGGAGCGCGGCACCAACCCCGAAGAGACCATCGTCAACCTGGTGCTGGAATCGGAAAACACCATCGGCGCCGTGTTCTTCCTGATGAGCGAAGACAATGTGAAAGCACAGATGAAGCTGCCGTGGATGAGCTTCGGCTCGGACGCAGCGGCCCCGGCCCCGGAGGGCGAAGTGCTCGAGCAGGGCGCGCATCCACGCACTTACGGCAACTTTGCCCGGGTGCTGGGCAAATATGTGCGTGATGAAAAAGTCATTCCCCTGGAAGAAGCGATTTACAAGCTCAGCGCCCTGCCGGCCAGCAACCTCAAAATTGCTGATCGCGGCAGGTTGCAGGAAGGGTATTTCGCGGATGTGGTGGTGTTTGATCCGGCCACCATTGCCGACCATGCCACCTTTGAGCAGCCGCACCAGCTGGCCACCGGCATGGAGCAGGTGTTCGTCAACGGCGTACAGGTACTGAAAGACGGCGAACACACCGGCGCGACGCCGGGGCGGTTTGTCAAGGGACCGGGTTACCGGGCTGCGGCGGCTGACTGAAGTTCAGCCGCCAATCAACGCTGCTGGTAGCCGGAAACATGCGATGACACGGCCTGCCAGCGGCCGTCCTCTTTGATAAGGACATTGCTGGAACGATAAGTGTAATTGCTGGCCAGACCTTTGCCGGCAACGACGGCAAACTTGCCATCGTAAATGTCGAGCCGCTCGATGCGGTATTCGAATTCACCCGGATTCCAGGCATTGTTAGCCACCCAATCCAGCTCTTTCTGCTTGTTCGAGAGGCCGCCCTCGCCGTCTATCATCTGGAAGCTTTCATGCAGGATGCGGTCAAGCAATTCGGTGTCCTGCTCACGATAGGCCTGTTGCCACAATACCGTCTTGAGTTCGCGCAGGACAGCCTCGTCATCCTGGCCCAGCGCAGCAGGCGGGCAGGACGCAAGGGATATCAGGCAAATCGCATAACAGGTTTTCAGGTTCATGGCGCTTCCATCCCGAATAAAATCACATCATCGCAACGAACCCGGGTGCAGTGAAAGCCCGAATCGGCCGGGCCACCGGTTGGCGCGATGACCGGAACCTGCTACGGGGCGAGCACTGGCCAGCTGAAGTGCCCGAC
>CBFGWJ010000048.1:0-9553 GCA_965652335.1 uncultured Gammaproteobacteria bacterium
GTTTCGGCCTGATCACCTGGCGTTATGGCCTGTTTTTCCTGCGTGACGTGGCCAACCTGGTCATGCGCAAGCCTGCGGCATGAGCCTGCTGGTCCCCCTGGTTGGCCTGGCGCTGGTACTGCTGGCGTTGCTGGGCACGCCCCTGTTTGCCATCATCGCCGCCAGCGCGCTGTGGGGTTTCTACCGCGAGGGTATCGATTTCCAGGCGCTGGCCATCGAATTCTATGGCATGGCGGAAATGCCCATCCTGCTGGCGATTCCGCTGTTCACCTTTGCCGGTTACCTGCTGAGTGAAAGCGGCGCGCCACAACGGCTGGTGCGTCTCACCCGGGCGCTGCTGGGCTGGGTTCCGGCCGGGCTGGCGGTGGTGGCGCTGGCAGTGTGCGCCCTGTTCACCGCCTTTACCGGCGCTTCCGGCGTCACCATCATCGCGCTCGGCGCGTTGTTACTGCCTGCCCTGCAACAGGCGGGCTATCCGCAGAAATTCAGCCTGGGGCTGGTGACATCGGCCGGCAGCCTGGGCCTGCTGTTCGCGCCATCCCTGCCGCTGATCCTGTACGGAGTGATTGCCGAAATTTCCGTTGACAGCCTGTTCCGCGCCGGGATACTGCCCGGCATCCTGATGCTGGTGGTATTGTCCGGTTACAGTGTCTGGACCAACCGCGCCGTGCGGGTGCCACTGGGAGATTTCAGCTGGCGGGAAGTACGTTCGGCACTGCGCGAAGCAGCCTGGGAGATCCCGCTGCCCATCGTGGTGCTCGGTGGCATCTACAGCGGCTATTTCGCGATATCCGAAGCGGCGGCTGTCACGGCCGTGTACGTGCTGCTGGTGGATGTGGTGATCCTGCGCGAGGTACCGTGGCGCAAACTGCCTGAAATCATGCGTGAATCGATGGTGCTGGTGGGGGGCATCCTGGTCATTCTGGGCATGTCGCTGGCCTCCACCAACTACATGATCGATGCCGGTGTGCCGCAGAGGCTGCTGGAACTGGTGAGCAGTTTCGTCAGCAGCGAGTTCAGTTTCCTGGTTTTGTTGCTGGTTTTCCTGCTGGTGCTGGGCGCCATCCTGGATATCTTTTCCGCCATCGTCCTGGTCGTGCCGTTGATTCTTCCGGTGGCGTTGCAGTACGGAGTGGATCCGGTGCACCTTGGAATCATTTTTCTCGCCACCATGCAACTGGGTTACCTGACCCCTCCGGTGGGGTTGAACCTGTTCATCGCCAGCTACCGTTTTGATCGCAGCATCGTCGAGGTTTACCTCTCGACTTTACCGTTTTTCCTGATGCTGCTGCTGTCCGTGGTGGTGATCGCTTTCTGGCCATGGTTGTCATTGGTGTTTGTATAGTTGGATAATTGCCATGTTTTCAGGAACTCAGCTGGCGACAGGGACGGGCCGAACATGACACGGAAAAATTTTTTGCACCGGTACAGGTCGAAAATCGCAGGAGCCGCATTGGCATGCTGGATGGCTTGCGCGTGGGTTTCACCGGTATCCGCTGATGCCACCGTTTACCGTTGCGGTCCGGAAGGCAGCCAAAGATATTCCCAGATTCCCTGTTCGGATCAATCGGAGCCGATGGTGATCCGGGATCAGCACAAGCTGATTGAGCCGGGTGGATCACCGGCAGAATCCACCGGTGCCGGCAGCAGTCCGCAACCGGACGCCAGTGCAGCGGAAGAGGCAGGCCGGTCCAGCAACGCCGAGGCGTTCATCCAGCAGCTGGAAAAGCAGCGTGGCGAACAGCTGGCGGAAATTGACCGGGACATCGCCAAACTGCAGGACAGGGGCAGCAGCGAAAGCGGAAAGGAACTGACTGAAGCAGAGGCAGAAGAAGCTTCCGAATCGCTGGCCGGTTTGGAGAATACCCGCCAGTCGATAGTCGCGGAATACGATGCCATGATCCAGGCGGCGCGCCAGCGTATCGAAAAACCCTGAAGCGCCTTTTGCGCGCCGGCAAAAGCCGCTGCCGAAAGGATTTGATAATTGCCACCGTGCGCCGGGCCCGGCGTTGACCCAGCACCGCAAGACCACGAACAACCCGGCCAAATAAATACACCTGATGAAACTGCTGCGTGATCCCATTTTCCTGCTGTTGCTCGGCGGTCTTCTGGCCTGGCTGGTGTACCTTGGAATGCAGCCGCCGCGAGCCTTGCCGGCGAATATCCCGAACACCGGATTTTCGGCGGAGCGGGCCATGCAGCGTCTGCAGCAACTGTTGCCGGAAAACCGGCCGCATCCGGCCGGATCGGCGCAGAACCGGCTGGTTCGTGACCGCATTCAGGAACAGCTGGCGGCGCTGGGCCTGAACGTCGAATTCCAGCAATTGCGGCATTGCGTGACGCGATTCGGGGTGTGCGGCCCGGTGGAAAATATTCTGGCAAGAGTGCCTGGAACCGGGGGCGGCCCGGGACATGCGTTGCTCCTGACGGCCCACTACGACAGCGTGGATGCAGGGCCGGGAGCCGCGGATGATGGCGCCGGTGTCGCGGTGCTGCTGGAAACCGTTGCCATGGCCATGGCGCAGGGCGGTTTCAGGCATGACCTGATCCTGTTGGTCAGCGATGCCGAGGAGCAGGGCCTGGTTGGCGCGGACGCATTTGCCAGCCGGCATCCCTGGTTTGCCGATGTCAGTGTCGTGATCAATGTCGAAGCGCGCGGCGTGACCGGCAGCAGTACCATGTTTGAAACGGGCATCGGCAACCGTTCCTTCATTCGCATCCTGGCGCAGGCCCTGGACCGGCCGGTAGCCAATTCCATCACCCGTGAAGTCTATCGCCGCATGCCCAATGACACGGATTTCTCGGTGTACCGTGACCTGGAGCGCAGCGGGTTCAATTTCGCTTTCACTGGCGGCGCAGCGGTTTATCACAGCGCCGTCGATGATCTGCAGCACCTCGATGCCGGCAGCCTGCAGCATCATGGCCAGAACGTGTGGGCTTTGCTGCAGGTTTTGAACCAGCGTGATTTGCAGCGCATCGATACGGATGAAGACGCGGTTTATGTGGACCTGTTCGGTCACAAGCTCCTGCATTTTCCGGCAAGCAGCGCCACCGGGCTTGCGCTGGTGTTGTCCGTGCTGATGCTGGTGTTCGTGCGCATCAGTTTCCGCCACCAGTTATCGCTGCGGCAATCGGCCTGGACGCTGTTGTACATTATCGCGCTGTTGCCGCTGTTGCTGGCCATGGCCTGGCTGGTGTCATGGCCTCTGGGCGTTTGGCCCGACCTGAATCGCATGGGCCATCCGCATCCCTGGCTGGGGCGCCTGGCCCTGGTCCTGCTCGTGTTGCTGGCTTTGCGGCTGTTGCATAACAGCCTGAACCAGCGCGCTGCCACCGGTTCGGTGACATTGGTGTGCTGGCTGTTTTTCGCCGCCCTGGCCATGCTGCTGTCCTACCGGCTGCCGGCAGCCAGTTTCCTGGGCATCCTGCCGCTGGTCGCATTCAGCCTGGGCGCCATTCTCGATGGCGTTTTCCGGAAGCGCCACACGCAACTGCTGTTCGCGCGCCTGCTCGGCTTTGCCGCTGCCACCTACCTGGGCTTCTATTTCTTCTACGGCCTTGAAGTGGTGGCCGGATTTGACCTGGCCTACCTGCAGATTGTGCCGCTTTTGCTGCCGGCCATCGCGGTACTGCCTTTGCTGGTGACCAATGCTTTCTCTTCGCGGTCCTCACGCGCCGGCCTTCTTTGGCTGCTGTTGCCCATCGTCGCCATTTGCATCGCGCAGCAGTTCCTGCCCGGGCATACCATCGACCGGCCGCGTGGCATGAACCTGGTGCACCGGGCCAATGCGGGCCAGGATGCGGCATACTGGCAGTTGGAAACCGCTTCCAGCAAGCCCGATAAAGGTTATGCGCGCAGGCATGAATTCGGTCCGGTGGAGCTGGATGTTCCGGGCCGGGAAATGCAGCCCATCATCGCCAGGCCGGCCCAGCCGCTGGGTTTGGATCCGGTTCAGCTCCTGCGGACATCGCAACGGGATGACGGCACCCTGTTGCGCCGCACTTTCAGCCTGGGGGTTCCGAACGGCGTGCGGCAGCTGGCATTGTTCCTGCCCGAACAGCTCGAATACAACAGCATTCGGGTGGACGGCGCGTTGGTTTTGCAGCGGGAGAGTGATCACCCGGACCGGCCGGTACGCAATGCCATAGCCATTTACCGGCCTGACGCAGGCGAACTGGTGGTGGAAATCAGCAGTCCATCCGGCCCATCCAGCGCTCCCGGCGATACGGAAAGGGTGGTGGAATTTCCCATCCGCACGCGCTTTGACCTGCCTCATGGCGTGCCGGAAGAATTCCTGTCAGGCTGGCCACTGGATGCGCAGCCACAGCATCACGGGCATCGTGCCGAGGTGGATTCGCTGCTGGAAGTGAAGTTTTGACAATACTTTAAGAAAGTATCGTATTAAATTGTATTTAAAAGGTAATTATCAGGAACATGAAAAGCCAGGCTACGGTCGCGTTGGGTCAGCCCCTGCAATTGCTGGAAACCGGGACCCCGGTACCCCAGGGTGGTGAAATCCTGCTGCGAATGCAGCGGTGTGGCGTCTGCCATTCCGACCTGCACATGCACGATGGTCATTTCAACCTGGGCAACGGCAAACTGCTGCAGGTAAAGCGGGATAGTGACTTGCCCATGGTTCTGGGACACGAAATCGTCGGCCAGGTGGTCGCGGTTGGACCGGAGGTCAAAGGCATCGACATCGGCCAGAGCTATGCGGTTTACCCCTGGAAGGGCTGCGGAAGTTGCGAATTGTGCCTGCAGGGCATGGAACACCTTTGCCTGAAGGCCGATTGCATCGGCAACCAGCGGCCCGGCGGGTTTGCCGATCACGTCCTGATACCGCATGCGCGCTACCTGCTGGATTACGGTACGCTGGATGCCGACCAGGCGGCCTGCTACATGTGTTCGGGCATTACGGCCTACGGCGCTTTGCGCAAGATCGAGCAGCAGGCAGCACGAGGCCCCTACCTGCTGCTGGGGCTGGGCGGGGTGGGGATGATGGCCCTGCAACTGGCCCTGCAGCTGTTTGAGCGCAAGCCGGCCGTAGCCGACATCGATTCGCGCAAGCTGGAACGCGCTCGAGCCCTGGGAGTGGAGCAGGCTTATGACCTCAGCGAAGAGGGCGTATTCAAGCGCATCAAGCAGGAATCCCAGGGCATGGCTGCGGTTGCGGATTTTGTCGGTGCTGAAAGCACCTTGAACCCGGCCATCAGCATCATGCGCCAGGGCGGAAAAATTGTCGTGGTGGGTTTGATGGGCGGCGCCCTGTCGGTGCCCATTCCCTTTCTGCCGTGGAAAGCGCTGACCATCCAGGGCAGTTATGTCGGCAGCCTGCAGGAAGCGCGAGAATTACTGCGTCTGGCCCAGGAAATCCACCTTGCGCCCATTCAGGTGGAACACCAGCCATTGAGCGCCGCCAGTGAAGTCCTCGACCGCATGCGCCGTGGTGATGTCCTTGGCCGCGTGGTATTGCAGGGCCCGGCTTGAACCGGGATTCAGGTTCCGGTGCATGATTGCCGATAGGATTGCCCATAGGATTGACAAGCGGATTTTCAGGAGATGATGAATCATGGATTTTGAATACAGCCCCAAGGTTGCAGCCCTGCGGGAGCAGGTGCGCGAGTTCATCGACAGCCGCATCCTGCCGCGCGAGCATGAATTCGAGCAGCAGCTGGCAGCCTCGCCGTGGGAAACGCCGGCGGTGGTGGAAGAGCTGAAGGTGGAAGCGCGCAAACTGGGCCTGTGGAACCTGTTCCTGCCGCCGGTTTATGGCGCGTACAGTGCGGGGCTGAGCAATGCCGAATATGCCCCCCTGGCCGAGCAGATGGGGCGAGTGACCTGGGCCTCTGAAGTATTCAACTGCTCGGCGCCCGACACTGGCAACATGGAAGTACTGGCCAAGTACGGCAATGAAGAGCAGCGCAAGCAATGGCTGGAACCCCTGCTGGCCGGTGAAATCCGCTCCGCCTTTGCCATGACCGAGCCGGCGGTGGCGTCCAGCGATGCCACCAACATCGAGACTTCCATGGTGCGCGAGGGTGATGAGTACGTCATCAACGGCCGCAAGTTTTACGCTTCGGGCGCCTGCCGCAAGCAATGCCGGATTCTCATCGTCATGGGCAAGACCGATGCCGCCAATCCCAGCCGGCATCGCCAGCAATCCATGATCCTGGTGCCGATCGACGTGCCCGGTGTGACCGTGGTACGGCCCATGCAGGTGCTGGGTTACAACGATTCACCCGAAGGCCACGCCGAAATCATTTTCGACAACGTGCGGGTGCCGGCCAGCAACCTGCTGCTGGGCGAAGGCCGCGGCTTCGAAATCGCCCAGGGTCGTTTGGGGCCAGGCCGGATTCACCACTGCATGCGCCTGGTGGGCACGGCGCAACGCGCGCTGGAATTGATGATAGATCGCGCCAACAGCCGCGTGGCCTTTGGCCAGCCGCTGATCAAGCAGCAGTCGGTGCGCGAGGACATCGCCATTTCCGCATGCCAGGTGGAACAGGCGCGCCTGCTGACGCTCAAGGCGGCCGAGCAGATGGACAAGTTGGGCAACAAGGGCGCGCGCGAATTGATCGCCATGATCAAGATCGTGGCTCCGAACATGGCCATCGATGTGATTGATCGCGCCATCCAGATTCACGGCGCGGTGGGCTTGTCACAGGACACCCCACTGGCGCACATGTATGCCTACGCCCGTACCCTGCGCCTGGCGGACGGACCGGACCAGGTGCACATGATGCAGCTCGGCCGTGACCTGGCGGCTGCCAGGGTGGCCGGCAGCTGAGCCCTGTAGTTGGCAGGTGAGGCCTGAAAGTACTTTCAGGCCATCACCAGGTAGGTGTTGTATTCGAATGGGTTCACCGCGCCGGTGAACTCCAGCTGCTCGGCGCGCTTCATCTGCATGAAAGCTTCCTGGAAATCCTCGCCCAGCGACTGTGCCACGAACTCTGAATTCTCAAAGGCCCGCAAGGCTTCGAACCAGTTGCCCGGCAGGATCGGGTCTTCATCGTTCGGTCCCCCATGGGTGGGCGGGTCGGCCTCGAGCTTGTTTTCAATGCCGTAAAGTATGCCTGCCAGGATGGCCGCCAGTGTGAGATAGGGGTTGGCATCCGCCCCGGCAATGCGGTGCTCGATCCGGCGAGCGTCGCCATCACCGTTGGGAACACGCAGCGCCACGTAGCGGTTTTCATAACCCCAGGTGGGCTGCAGCGGCCCGTGCACGCCACGCCACAATCGCCGGTAGGAATTGTGGTGCGGGGCGAAAATCAGCATGCAGTCCTTCATGGTGGCGGCAAGGCCGGCGATGGCCTGGCGCATCAGTTCGCTGCCTTTTTCCGTGCCATCGTCAAACAGGTTCCTGCCACCCTTGTCCAACAGGCTCACGTGGGTGTGGAAACCATTGCCGTCCTTGTCGCCAAACGGTTTGGCCATGAAAGTGGCGATGTAGCCATGTTTGTGGGCCACGCCCTTGATGGCCTGCTTGAGCATCTGCGCGTTGTCGGCCGCCAGCAGGGGGTCATCCACATGGTGCAGGTTGAGCTCGTATTGCGAGGCGGAGAGTTCTTTCACCAGTCCGTCCATGGGCAGGTGCATGATCTCGCAGGCTTCGCGGATTTCGTGCAGCAATTCGCCCTGTTCGTGCATCACCTCGGTGCTGAACAACTGGCCACCGATGGTGCTGTTGCCGTTGGCGCGGCTATAGGGCAATCGCGGTGTACCATCCGGCGCTCGTTCCTCCAGCACCAGGTAAAACTCCAGTTCGGGGGCGCAAACGGGGGTAAGGCCAAGGTCCTCGAAACGCTTGACGATGCGCTTCAGCACCACCCGCGGGTCGTAGCCCCAGGGTTGGCCGTGTTCGGTATTGAGCTGCAACAGGAACTGCGCGGTGGGACGTTTCAGCCAGGGCAGCAGGCGCACGGTGTGTTCCAGGGCCTCGCACAAGCCGTCGCCATCGCCGATCTTCTGGCACAGGGCAGGCACATCGCGGCCCCAGATATCGGCGGAAACGCCGGTCAGGCTCATCTTGAACTTGCCGTCCAGCACTTTCTGAATGGCAGATACCGGCAGCCATTTGCCGCGCAGGATGCCGTTAAGGTCGGTGAGCACCACCTCAACGGTTTGGACATCGGGATGTTCCTGCAGAAACTGCCTTACCGGCGACGGGTGCTTGCTACTGGCAGCGGCTTTGGATGAAGGTTGGGTGGGTAAAGGAATGGTATTGGTTTCAGGCATTTGGAACTCATCATTGAATACTGTTCCACGATTCTAGCCGGGCTTGCCCGAGGTTTCACCCAAAATCGGTTGGGCCGGAGGACTGATCATCCCGGCCGCTGCTGCACCACCATGGCTTCGATCAGTTCCGGCCCTTTCCTGGCCATCGCAGCCTGGAACTGGCTTTCAAATTCCTCAGCGTTGCTGGCGCGGCTGGCGCACATGCCCATGCCCCGCGCGATTTCCACCCAGTTGATATCAGGATTGGACAGGCTGAGCATGGACAGGGTTTTCGGCGTCGGCTGGCCAGCCCCCACCCTCGCCAGTTCGATGCCAAGAATGGCATAACTGCGGTTGTTCATGATCACTACCGTCACATCCACCTGTTCGCGCACCATGCTCCACAATGCCTGCACGGTGTACATCCCGCTGCCATCGGCCTGCAAGGCGACGACTTTGCGTTCAGGGCAGGCAATCGCGGCCCCGAGGGCCAGCGGCAGGCCCTGGCCGATGGCGCCGCCGGTGAGGGTCAGCCAGTCGTGCGGCGCAGCCTGCAGGGTGTGGCCGAAGATGCCCAGCCCGCAGGTGGCGGCCTCGTCCGAGACAATGGCGTCGGCAGGTAGATTGCGCGTAATGGTCAGGCCGATGGCTTCCGGGCTCAGCGGCCCGCTGGGCGCCGCAATGGCAGAAGCAGCCGGGGTTGCGGTTACGGCATGGTTGGCGCCCAGTGCATCAGCCAGCCGGGCCAGTGCATCCGCAATGTCTTCGTCAAAGGCGGCCAATGGGTGCACGGAGCAATTTTCCGGCACGAGATCGCTGGGTTTGCCGGGGTAGGCGAAAAAAGACACCGGCGATTTGCTGCCCACCAGCACCAACTGTTCAAAGTGCTCAAGCGCCGCCAGCGCCTGCTCGGCGAAATAGGGCAGGCGCTGCACCATGGCCCGGCCCGCGCCGCGTTGCAGGCGGCCGGGAAAGGTTTCACACAGCAGGGCTGCGTTGCACTGCGCGGCGATGCGCCCGGCGAGTTCCAGGTTTTCCGCCCGCAATGCGCGGCCACCGAGGAACAGCGCGGTGCGTTTGCCGTTGCCCAGTGCTGCTGCGATTTTTTCGATGACGGAGTCGCCGACCGTTTTGGTGACTGGTGCCGGCAAGGCCGGGGCAGCGTGGGTGGCGGGTTCCCAGGTGAAATTGGCCGGCGCGATAAAGCTGGCGACCTGGCCGTTGTTGCGCATGGATTCCTGTACCGCCTGCGCGCCAACGGCGGCAAGGTCATCCGCCGATTGCGCCACACCCACCCAGCGGGAGACCAGTTCGCAATGGCCTTTGACATCCGAAGTC
>CBFGWJ010000049.1:0-9507 GCA_965652335.1 uncultured Gammaproteobacteria bacterium
GAGGACGCGGATGACATCATCACCGACCTGGTGCAGGCGCTGGGCGCCTGAAGTGCCTGATTGGCGCCTGAGAAAAGCCACCAGTAACACCGGCCGCCCACTGGAACCTGGACTGCTCGGTGCCGTCGTTTGTTAGATATTAATACACGCGATAGTGAATATTGACGGACCGGCTGATTCATCGGATGATGGTGCCGCGCCGCGTTGCCGGCACACAAAGCACAGAAGATACAAGGACATCGCGCCATGAAGAAATCGAAACGCCTGCCTGCCGGGTGCACTCTGGCAGCATGCCTGGCCCTGCTCACCACCGCCTGCAGCATGCCGGCCGCCCAACCCGAAGCCACCGGCGACAGCCCGGTTGTGGGCACCTCGTCCGGAATGGTGGAGGGTGTGGTCGAAGGAAATCTTCGCGTCTTCAAAGGCATCCCCTACGCCGAGGCGCCGGTGGGGGAGGCGCGGTGGAAACCCCCGGTTCCTAAGCAGGCCATCGACGGTGTGCTGGAGGCCAGGGATTTCGGGCCGGCCTGCCTGAATCCGAGTTCGCGCCTGAGTTCGATTTATGCTTCGGACCTGGCGCCCTTCAGCGAGGATTGCCTGTCGCTCAACATCTGGGCGCCGGCGAATGCCAGCAATGCGCCGGTGTTTTTCTGGATCCATGGCGGCGCGCTGCGCGGCGGCTCCAGCAAGGAAACCCTGTATGAAGGCAGCGAGTTGGCGAAACGTGGCGTGGTGGTCGTCACCATCAACTACCGGCTCGGGATCCTTGGCTTCCTGGCGCATCCCGAACTCAGCGCCGAATCGCCGCAAGGTGTTTCCGGCAATTACGGCCTGCTGGACCAGATTGAAGCCCTGCGCTGGGTCAATGCGAATATCGCCGCATTTGGTGGCGACCCTGCCAACGTCACCATCGCCGGCGAGTCAGCGGGTGGCCTGAGTGTGATGTACCTGATGGCAGCCCCTGCAGCACAGGGCCTGTTTGCCAAAGCCATCGCGCAAAGCGCCTACATGATTTCAACGCAGGAACTGAAGGAAGAACGATTCGGTACGCCCTCGGCCGAGGCAGCCGGTGCAGCGCTTGCCGCCGCCCTCAATGCACCCGACCTGGATACCTTGCGCTCGATGGATGCGCAGCTGCTGACGGACGGAGCAACCGCGGCCTACTACCTGCCATCAGGGACCATTGACGGTAACGTGCTGCCGCGCCAGCTGGTTGACGTATTTGATCGCGGCGAGCAGGCTCAAGTGCCCATCCTGGCGGGTTTTACCAGCGGTGAGATACGGACATTGACGGTCCTCGCTCCGCCGCCGCCGGCCAGCGCGGCTGAATACGAGGCTGCAATCCGCGAACGGTACGCCGGACTTGCCGACGAATTCCTGCGGCTTTACCCCGCAACTGACCTGCAGGAGAGTATCTTCGCCACCACCCGCGACGCCATGTACGGATGGACTTCGGAGCGGCTGGTACGGTCGCAAACCGGCGTTGGGCAACCCTCATTCCTTTACCTGTTTGATCATGGCTACCCGGCCGCTGACGACGCCGGCATGCATGCCCACCACGCCAGCGAATTGCCTTACATGTGGGGCAACCTCGACCGGACACCGCCCCTTTGGCCAAAAATTCCCGATACGCCGGCAGAGCACAGGATGGCGAATGCCATGCTGGATTATTGGACCAGCTTTGCCCGCGATGGAAAGCCGTTTGCCGCGGGTGAGGCCGATTGGCCAGCCTATGGCGATCACCGCGGATTCATGGAATTCGGAGAAACGCCGCAAGCCGGCCAACACCTGATGCCGGGAATGTTTGAACTGCACGAAGAAACCGTTTGCCGGCGGCGCGCTGATGGCGGAATTCCCTGGCACTGGAACGTAGGCATCATCTCCCCGCCGCTTCCCGGCGAGGCCGGAACGGACTGTCAGGAATCCTCAGCCAGGGACTGAAAACCGGCGGCCATGAACCGCGCCATGCGCTTCTTGACCGCCGGGAAGTCATCCGAATGGCAGAGGCCGCCGGACAGCCGCTCGATGCGCTTGGTCCGTGCCAGGGTGTTCATCAGAGCGCCGGTGACGAAATGGTAGCCCCAGAACAGTTCCTCATCTGAATATTCCGGCAGCGCCTTCTTCAGGATGCTGATGAGTTTCAGCACCACCGGATCGAAATGCTTGTCCATCAGCTCGGCACCCTCGGGTGTGTTGCTCACACGGGCGCAGAATGATGCGTAGTTCATCCAGGGTTCGCCGCCTTCAAAATAAAGGTCGAAATCGGTGTCGAGAAACGCGTGCAGCGCGCCTTCCACGGTGGGATGGTCTCCTGCCTCGCGCTCATACTCCTGCAACGCTTCCATGCGGCGGCCACTGGTAACACCGGCGCGCCGGGCGAACACCTCTTCAAACAGGTGCTGCTTGTCGTTGAAGTAATAATGAACCAGGGTGGTATGGATGCCGACGCGCTTGGCTACATCGCGCAGAGTGACACCGTAGAGGCCGTGCACGGAAAAAAGGTACTCGGCCGCATCAAGAATTTGCTCGATGCTCTCCGCACGCTGTTCCGCCTTGCTTCGGCGCGTGCGTTTTTTCTTGCTGGCCTCTGGCATGCAAACCTTTCCCTTATCAAAAACCTGGAATTCAAAAGTCTAATGAGCGTGTTTTGATCGCGTCAACCGCGACCCTGCCTGCCGCCAGCTTCCGCATTTGCGTAGGCGGCCCGCAAGGCGTTTTTGTCAATCTTACCAGTTGAAGCCAGGGGCATGCTGTCCACCTGGTCAACCTGGTCCGGGATCCACCAGCCGGCAACCTTGCCGCGCAGCAAATCAAGCAACTCGCCGGCCTCCAACTCATGCCCCTGATGCAACTCTACTACCAGTACCGGCCGCTCACCCCACTTGTCATCCGGCCGCCCAACCACCGCCACCTGCCCCACCGAGGGATGCTGGCCCACGATTTCCTCGATTTCCGCCGGATTGATCCACTCGCCGCCGGATTTGATCAGGTCCTTGGAACGTCCGTTGATGGTGAGGTTACCCGCCTCATCGATGATGGCCAGGTCGCCGGTATTGAAATAGCCCTCATCGTCAAGGGCACTGGCAGCCGACTTGAAGTAGCGCTCGACGACGCTGGCGCCTTTGACCCACAGGTGGCCTTCAACGCCACGCTGCTGCTCCAGCGTCATTCCGGTTGCGTCCTTCAGCTTGAGATCCAGCCCAATCGGCGGGCGACCGGAGGCCTTGCTGGCATCGTCCAGGGCATCCGGCGCCGCGATGGTTCCCAGGGGAGACAGTTCGGTCATGCCCCAGCTGGTCTGGACCTGCGCACCCAGGCGCTGTTCCATGCGCCGAATCAGCGCCTCGGGGCACTTGGAACCGCCGATCAACAGGCGCTGCAGGTCAGGAAGCTCGCCTCCGTGAACCTCGAGGTGCTCGACCACGCCCAGCCAGACAGTCTGGATTCCCACGGCAAGTGTCACGCCCTCCTCCCGCATCAGCCGGGCCAGACTGGCGCCGTCCGTGTTGCGTCCGGGTAACACCAGTTTGCAGCCGACAGCGGGAGCCATGAAGGGCAGCCCCCAGGCATTGGCATGGAACATGGGAACGGCAACCAGCAATACGTCGCGGCTGGTAATGGCCATGGCATCCGCCTGCAGGGCTCGCAGCGTGTGCAGGTAGTTGGAGCGATGGGTGTATTCCACGCCCTTCGGCCGGCCGGTGGTGCCGGAGGTGTAGCAGAGTCCCGCGACCGTTTCCTCAGGGAAATTACCCCAGCGAACCGGTGCTCCATGTTCCTGCAGCAACTGCTCCAGCAGCCACACCCGCGCACCGCCCGCAGGGTTCGGCAGGCTGACTTTCTGTGGCCCGTCGTCCAGGAGCACTATGTGTTCGATGGAGGGGCAACGTGGCACCAGTTCCCTGGCCAGCGGCAACAGATCACCGGCAATTGCCAGCACACGATCCCCGGCTTCATTGACGATTTCCGCAAGCTGCGCCGCTGTGAGCCGCGGATTCAGGGTATGGCATACATAACCTGCACTCATGATGGCAAAGTACATCTCAAAGTGATGCTGGGTATTCCAGGCCAGAGTGCCGACACGGTCTCCCGATTCCAGGCCCAGTGCGCCAAGCGCCCCCGACAGCCGGTTGCCGCGCTCACGCGTTTCAGCGTAACCGGTGCGGGACGAAGGCTGGCCGGGTTGGGCCGACACGATCAGCTGCTGCCCTGACCATTTGGCGGCATGGTCGAGAAACTTGTCGATGGTGAGCGAATAGAACTGCATGTTGGAATTTATCCGGATTTCACCTGGAGGGGGCCTGGCGTTGTGAGCGGACTCAACCGGGGCACTGCCCCTTGCAAGTGGATTTGCGATTTCACCAGGAAGGTGGTGCCGCAAGTGCGACACCACCAGCCCGAAGCACTCCCAACATCCCGGTCAATGCGCACAGGCGATTGCCAGTTCGCGACTAGTATTCATAGGAAACGCGTATGCCCCAGGTGCGCGGAATCGGAATGCCGTAACGGGCTTCAATGAACGCTTCGGGGTGCACGTAATTGAATGAATCATCATCGAACAGGTTTTCGATGTACCCGGTCACCGTGAAGTTCTCGCCGAAGGTGGACCCAAGCGTCAGGTTCACAATGGAGTAACTGTCGGATTCATCGTAGGTCGCTACCGGCACACCAGGCAGGCCCGGCGCGAACGGGAACTGGTTGGGGAAACCGTCCACGTACAGCGCATTCACGGTGAAGAATCCTGCGCTTTCGCCCAGGTCAAAGTTGTAGCGCATATAGGCTGATCCCTGCACTGGCGGAAACGCCATATCGGCTCCCAGGGTCGCGCCGGAAATCGCGGCTTCGGCTTCGGTGAGATCATCCACCTCGGCGTTGTTGAACGAGGCATTCAGGCCCAGCAGCAAATTGGACGTGGCGCTCCATGAGGCTTCGATTTCAAGGCCCTTGCTGGTGGCGCCGCCGATGTTGGTGGCGAACTGCACCGTATCCGACACGCGATTGGCCTGGACCTGAATATCGCTCCAGTCGATGTAGTAAGCAGCGATGTGCGCATTGACCCGGTTGTTGAAGAAGCTGCCCTTCACGC
This sequence comes from uncultured Gammaproteobacteria bacterium, assembly GCA_965652335.1. Taxonomy (GTDB): domain Bacteria; phylum Pseudomonadota; class Gammaproteobacteria; order Xanthomonadales; family SZUA-36; genus JAWXBM01. The sequence continues at coordinate 5,087 of CBFGWJ010000049.1, forward strand.
CGATTTCGTAGTTGATCAGGCTGTCGGAGTCAGCCCCAAAGGGGATGATGATGTCATTGGGATCGAGCACGCTGCCCTGGCCGCCGCGCGCGTTCACCACCGGTGTGCGGAACCCGGTGGACACCGTCGCGTAGGTGGTGATGTTGTCCTTCGGGCTCCACGAAGCGCTGGCCTTGTAGGAAAAGCCGCTTTCTTCGCCTTTGGCGCCGGTGGCAGCAGCCACCGGGGTCAGCGTGACGGGACCGGACAGGCCGAACAGCGCCATCACCAGGTAGTTGCTGTTGTAGCCGCCTTCCTTGGTGAAGCCCTGCACGTCACTCTTGGTATAGCGCAAGCCGCCCGTCAGCCAGAAATCCTCGTTGACGTGGTAGGTCAGTTCGCCAAAACCGGCGGTTTCGTGCGTCACGAAGTAGGAATCGAACTGGCTGTAGTACGGCGGGTTGGGCAGGCCGGTGATGCCACGCTGCGCCAGGAATGCCTCATTGGAGCGATAGTCGTAAGCGACATCGCGGCGCTTGTAGTTGTAGTAGCCGCCAACCACCCATTCGAGCGGCCCGTCCGTCTTCGAAACCAGGCGGATTTCCTCGACGAAGTTCTCATCATAACCAACCGCGTCGAGCGCGAATGCGATTGCCTGGCCAAAGGTACCGGCCAGGTCAACGAAGAACACGCCATCATAATCGGCCCAGGTGGTAGAGCTGGTCAGGTCGGCCCAATCGAAGTCGTAGCCGATGGTCAGGTTGTAAATGTCCAGGAAACCCTGGAATTCATCCGGGCGGTCGGTCAGGCGGACCTTGTCGCCACGCTGTGGGGCGACCAGCGAAGCGTCTTCCGGCTTGCTGTCTTCGGTCATGTACATGGCGCGGAAGTACAGTTTGTCGGTGGCATCCCAATGGGCGATGATGCGGCCGCCGTAATCCACCAGCTTGTTGGCGTTGTTGATGCCGGTGCCGATGTTGTCGATATAGCCTTCCTCATCGCGGTAGAAGCCCACCACGCGAACCGCCAGCGAATCATCAGCAACGGGCATGTTCAGCATGAAGTTATAGCGCTGCCGGAATGCATCCGAATCGGTTACGCCGTAGTCGATCAGCCCCGAGGTCTGGAACTCATTCATCACCGGGTCTTTGTTGATGAGGCGTACGGCACCGGCCAGCGAGTTGGAGCCAAACAGGGTGCCCTGCGGGCCGCGCAGGAACTCGACGCGCTCCACGTCAAACAGGTTCGGGTCCAGGATGGTGGAATTGCCGTTGGAGGAAATCGGCAGTTCATCGATGTAGATGGCTACCGTACTTTGCAGGTTCGCGTTGTAGCCGTTGGTGGCGATACCGCGGACCGAGAAATTGTTGAAGTTGGCGCTGGCCCGGTTGAGCACCACACCCGGGGTGTTGTAGGCCAATCCCTGGTAGCTGACGATGCCTTTCTCGGTGAGGTCCTCCTGCGTAAATGCCGTGATACTCAATGGCACATCCTGCAGGCGAACCTCCCTTCGGGTTGCCGTTACAATGACTTCTTCCAGGTTGTTCTCGAAATCATCCGCCGAATTTTCATTGGCTTCCTGAGCCTTGGCCTGACCGTATAACGAGATGAAGGCAACCGCAAAAACTAACGCAAACATTCTGTGTTTCATGGTTCCATGGCCTCTCAACTGTTGGTGCAAATCATCGAACAGTCATGGCCACCGGTCGTCAGGATCAACAATTGCTGAAGCGTTCGACAGGTGCTTTTTTGCCGTGCTGTCCCCGTATTGTGTTTTTTATGATATTAATTATATTGTGAGTTAGTATCTAACGATGAAAGATGATCCGTCAACAGTTTTTGGTTGACGGCCCCCGGCACACGAAGGGATCTTCAAAAATGACCGATCCGAACCACGATAACCGCATCGATCCCGGCCAAGCCGCAACCCCCCAACCCGCAGCGGATTTCGACAGTGACACGCCCTACCGTAAACCTGGCTACCGCTATTACGTCCTGGGCATCCTCACGCTGGTCTATGCCTTCAACTTCATCGACCGGCAGCTGCTGGTCATTCTTCAGGAACCCGTCAAGGCCGAGCTGGGCCTGTCCGATACGCAACTCGGGCTGCTCACCGGTTTTGCCTTCGCGGTTTTTTATGTAGTTTGCGGAATTCCGATTGCGCGCTGGGCCGACAAAGGCGTACGCCGCAGTATCATTGCACTGGCCCTTGCGGTATGGAGCCTCATGACCGCCGTCAGCGGCCTGGCGCAGAACTACACGCAACTCCTGCTGGCGCGCATGGGCGTCGGTGTCGGTGAAGCCGGTGGCAGCCCACCCGCCCACTCCATGATTTCCGATATTTTCGACCGCAAGCACCGCGCCACCGCGCTGTCCATTTACTCCATAGGCATATACATCGGCATCCTCACCGGTTTCATGCTGGGTGGATGGATCACGGAATTCTTTGGCTGGCGTTTGGCCTTTTTTGTAGTGGGACTCCCCGGCGTGGCCCTCGCCATCGTTCTCCGGCTTACCGTGAGCGAGCCCTTGCGTGGCTGGTCGGAAGGCCGCGCCAGGAACGTCGACCCCGCGCCGCCAACCGGCGAAGTGCTGCGCCTGTTGTGGACGCGGCGATCCTTCCGGCACATAGCAATGGGTGCCAGCCTGCAGGCGCTCATCATTTACGGCATCGGCAACTGGTTGCCGTCCTATTTCCTGCGCACCCATGACATCAGCATCGGCGAACTGGGCACCTGGATGGCCCTGGCCACGGGATTCGGCGGAGGCCTGGGTTCGTTTTTCGGCGGCTGGCTGGCGGATCGCCTGGGTGCCAGGGATTCGCGCTGGTACCTGTGGGTGCCGGCCATCCTGGTGGGCGCCGTAGCCCCGTTATTGCTGGTGATGCTGAATTCCGACTCACTCGCCCTGGCGCTCTTGCTGGTAGGCCCGTTCAACTTCCTCACGGCCTCTTACCTCGGGGCGGTGCTGGCGGTTTCGCACAACCTGGTGGTAACCCGGATGCGGGCGCTGACATCGGCCATCCTGTTTTTCATGATCAACCTGATCGGCATGGGCATCGGGCCGGTCAGCGTGGGCGCGATCAGCGACCACCTCACAACCACCGGCGCCGCTGCGCCGCTGGGACAGGCGATGTTGATGGTGGGTATCGCCGCTGCCATCTGGGCCTGCCTGCATTATTGCCTGGCCACCCGCCACCTGAAGGAAGAGCTGGCGCTGGCCCAGCGGCCCGGAAATCATTCATGAACACCGGCAGGGCGATTGCGGGGTTTGCGTGGGCGACGGCTGTAGCAAGCGACATGCCTTGGGGAGAACGCTGACATGAAGATACTCGCGAAAATTCTGGCGGGTGTCCTTGTCCTGGCCATCCTTGCCGGCAGCGGCCTGTACCTGGCCGGGTATGGCCCGAAAATCCGCCTGGCCTGGATCGTCATGTTCCACAGCCCGCCCAAGCCCTTCGTTGCGAAGGACGCTCCGCCCGCGCCGGACTATGCGGATGAAGCCAGCTGGGCCGCGCTGCCGCAGCGCCAGGGACTGGAGGATCGGCTGCCGGCCGGTGTGACAACCGGATTCGCGCAAGGGGAAGCGCCGGTGGATGTGTTTTTCATACACCCGACCGGATATCTGGTGGGCATCAGCTGGATTTCCCCCATGGACCCGGAATCAAAGACCGAGGAAAACACCCGCTGGATGATGACCAACCAGGCCAGCGCGTTTAACGGTTGCTGCAACGTCTACGCTCCGCGCTACCGCGAAGCCAATGTGTTCGTCTATGTGCAGCGCGACAAAACGCTGGCCAGGGATGTGCTCGACTTCGCCTACCAGGATGTGGCGCGTGCGTTTGACCACTTCATCGATGAATACAATCAGGGCCGGCCCTTCATCATCGCCAGCCACAGCCAGGGAACGCACCACGCCATGCGACTGCTGAAGGAAAAGATCGACCCTTCCGCGGATTTGTACCGCCGGATGGTGGCGGCTTATGCCATCGGCGGACGGGTCAACCACCAGGTCGCGGATGCCCTGGAACACATTCCGGTGTGTAACAGCCCGGAACAAACCGGCTGCCTGATCCACTGGGATACCTTCAGCGAAGCGGCGATCGATGATGAGTTTCCGGACTATGCTGGCGGAGTTTGCGTGAATCCGCTTTCCTGGCGGGCCAATGGCGAGCGGGCCGGCAAGGAGGAACATGCCGGTGGCGTGCTGCCCGTAGGGGTTTACTACAAGGACCTGGTGGGCGAGGACAAGGCCCGGCCGGTTGTGATTCCCCCGCTCGGTGAACCGGCAAGAAATCTGGTTGAGGCGCAGTGCAAGAGTGGCATCCTGTTTGTCACTGATCTTGCCGGAACCGGGTTTGTCATGAATGACCTGCTGTCACCGTATCGCTACCACAGCATCGACTATCCGCTGTTCCACATGGACATCCGCGAAAATGCCGC
>CBFGWJ010000050.1:0-9342 GCA_965652335.1 uncultured Gammaproteobacteria bacterium
CTCACTTGCGGTGGTCGAGAACGAGTTGTTGCTGGAGGTCGAAACTGACCAGACGATCACCGTTCGGGACTTGTGTGAATGGCATGGTCGGTGGCTTGGCGGCGTTTACGAATGGGCAGGTATGTATCGAACGGTCAACATGGCCAAAGGCGATTTCCTCTTCGCAGCATCACACTTGATACCGGCGTTGATGCAGAGATACGAAGAAAACTTTCTGGGTCGTTTTACCCCGTGTGAAGGCCTTGACGAAACTCAACTTTGCGAAGCGCTTGCCATTTGCCATGTGGAACTGATCATCATCCACCCGTTCCGTGAAGGAAATGGCCGTCTGTCGCGATTGCTGGCCACCCTAATGGCCTTGCAGGCCGGCGCGCCGCTACTCGATTTCGGTGAAATGGAAAGAAGTAAGGATCGGTATATCGAAGCAGTCCACCTTGGGCACATGGGTGATTACCGGCCTATGCAGGATATTTTTTTCTCCGTTTTTCAGAGTTCTCTTGGTTAAACTGATCAGCATGCCGTGAACGGTACCGGTCTACATAAATTCCGGCTGGTTTGCGTGTCTCCACAGAGGTAGAGGTTGCCAGGTTGATGGCCAGTCTGTCAGGCGTATCGTTGCGGGAGAGGTAAGGATTGACAGCTGCCAATGACTTTTTTGACATGAATTTGTCCCTTCCTTTACAGCAAGTGGCTCACGATTTGTGGCAAAAGCCGGTCATGGTGGAACATACAAGCCGGCACCTGAAATCAAAGCCGATTATACCAGCCTGAAGTCGATATTCGTTGGGAAAATCCAAACGATCAGGAAGTTCTGTCGCGTTTGGTTGATAACCCGAAACAGAAAGCAGCGGAAGCCGGCTGGAAAATCCCATGACTTGCCAATTTTCCTTGCTTGATGAACCGTTGATCAGAACCCGACTCGTAGCCAGCGGTCAGCCACGCTCATTCTCCCTGTCTGGTTTGTTGGCCGCACTGCAACGAGATGAAGTACGTGACTATCCTGCGCTGCGCCTGCATCTGCGGCATTACTGGCATGCGATTCTGGCGCAAATTGCGTGCTGGCTTTCAGGGCAGAGGCCGGGGTAACTCCATGCGAACTGGTGCGGCATGATGGCTTTGCTTTTTCACATTCCCCGCACAAACGCGTTATGCCGCATTTCGTGGCCAATGCTGGTTTCTGGTCCGTGGCCGGTGATCACGGTTGCTGCTTCATCCAGGCTGTAAAGGCGCTGCTGGATGGAGGCCTTGATGGCACGCGGGTCACCGCCGGGCAGGTCGGTACGGCCAATCGACCCCAGGAACATGGTGTCGCCGGCAATCAGCAGTTGACCTTCGGCAAAATAAAAACTGCTGGAACCGGGTGTATGGCCGGGGGTGTGAATGCATTGCCCGCCGCATTCCAGCGGTTGTTCGTGCTCCAGCCAGTGGTCGGGGTCCGGCTGTGGCGTGTAGGGAACGCCAAAAACCTGGCATTGCTGCTCCAACGCATCCCACAGGAATTTGTCCGAGGGATGCAACCAGATGGGCGCGCCGGTCCGGCGGCGGATTTCGCCGGCCGCCAGGAAGTGGTCGAGGTGCGCGTGGGTATGCACCAGGCCAACGATTTTCAGGCCCAGGTCATCCACTGCTGCCATGATTTTTTCGGGGTTGCCGCCCGGGTCGAACACGTAGCCCAGGCCGGTTTCGGTATCGCCGAGCACGGTGCAGTTGCACTGCAGCGGGCCCACGGGAAAGGATTTGCGTACAAAGTTCATGGTTGTGTGCTGGGTTCAGGGTTGCGAAGTCAGGTGAATGGGACAGGGTAAACCAATTACTCTGCCTGTTGGGCTTTAAACTCATGAAATGATTCCTGATCAGCGCGGGCAGGCCCTGGTTCAGGTATTCCCCAGGATGCGGTTGATATCAACTTTGAAATCAATCGCAGCCAGCTGGCCCGGTGTCTTGTTGACCGATTCCAGGAAGGCCGGCCAGCGAGGGTCTTCGTGAAGGTTGCGGAACAGGGGCTCTGCCAGGATATCGACCAGCCCCGGGTCTTGCTGGGCCCTGGCCTTTTCCAGCCACTCGAAGGCCCGGTCGATCTCACCCCGGAACGCCAGCAGGTAGGCGATGTTGTAGGCCGCGTCCTGCCCGTGTTTGCTGACCAGTTCGTCCAGCAGGCGATCGGCTTCATTGAACTGGTCCAGCTGGTAATGCACCAGGGCCAGGCCCAGCAGGTGCAGGATCTCATAGGGCTCCTGCTGCATGTGCGACAGTGCCTCAGTGGCCTGCCCTTTGAACAGCAGGGCGGTGCCAAGGAAGAAATGCGCGCCGATCCGTCCGGGGCTCAGCCGCAGCGCCGACTGGTAGGCGTTGATGGCGGAGTCCCAACGGCCTGCCGACAGATAGGTCTTGCCCAGGTTGCCATAGCCGGTTGGACTGATGGGGTCGCGTGAGACCAGGTATTCGTCCAGCGCGATGGATTCGTCCAGCCGGTTCAGGATGGCCAGCAATGAAGCTGCCGTGCCGATGATGGCGAGGTTGGTGGGCGCAAGTTCCAGGGCGCGTTCGAGGTGTCCGGCGGCGAGCGGCAGGTCGTTCTCGTAAAACATCGCAATCCAGCCCAGGCGTGAATGAGCCGGGGCAAAATCCGCATCGATGCTCAATGCCTGTTCCGCGGCTGCACGCGCCAGCGCATAGCCTTCGTCGTAGGGCCTCAGGTTCTTGTTGGCCTGGTTGACATAGTTGGCCGACAACCCATCCAGCGCGGCCAGGTAGCCGGGCGCAATTTCCAGCGCCTGCTGGTACAGGTCGATGGAACTGCTGTAACCCTCGGCGGTGCCCAGGCGCGCAAGGTAGCGGGCCTGTAACACCAACGCGTAAGCGCGGGGATCGATGGCCTCAGCCGCGGGAATGTCGCCCAGCAACCTGACCTTCAGCTGCCGAACCACCGACTGCGCAATCTCGTCCTGCACCGCCAGGATGTCATCCGGTGTGCGGTCATAGGTTTCCGACCACAGGTGGGTATCGGAGCGTGCGTCGATCAGCTGCACCGTGATGCGAATGCGATCACCGGATTTGCGCACCGAACCTTCGAGGATATGCGCCACGTTCAGTTCGCGGGCGATTTGCGCCACTTGCACATCCTTGTTCTTGTAAGAAAAAGCCGAGGACCGGGAAATGACCCTCAGTTCCGGAATCTGCGCCAGCAGGTTCAGCAACTCCTCGGCGATACCATCAGAAAGATATTCCTGGTCGCGGTCCTGCGACATGTCCTCAAAGGCCAGTACCGCGATGGAGTTCTCGCCATACGATTCCACCAGGGCCTCACTGCGCCCGGCCTTGCGGGCTTCCTCGATCTGCTGCGCCGCCTGTTCGCGCATGGCGGCTTCGCGCTGTGGCAGCAGCACGAACTTGTCGATGGCGAAATAGGCCAGCGCTGCTGCCAGCGCCAGGATGATGAACCGGTCCATGGACGAGTGGTCTTCGGGTGGTTCGGGCGTTGCAGGGTCCGGCGCCGTTTCCTTGATCAGGCCGCCGGGGGTGAGCTTGAAAATCCAGGTGAGTATCATCACCGGCAGGAAGCCGATGGCCAGCACGATTACGACGATGCGAACCTGGCTGGTTTCGAGTTCGAACAGCGGGAACAGCGTTTCCGTCACCTGGATCAGCAGCCAGGATATGGCGCAATACGCAACCGCCATGCGGATGACATTGCGGCGTTTCAGTTCAGTGTAGAAGGACACGATCAGCCCGTGATTCGCCCATGCGGCGAGTGATTGTATGCCTTTGCGAACCGGTGAAAAAGCCGGGCCTGGCTGCTCCACCCAGGCATCCGGCAAAGCATCAGAGAATAGCCGGGTTGCAGCAACGGCGTGACATCAGCCCTGTTGCAGTGTCTGGAACACCAACCTGGCCGCCAGCGCCAGCAGGATCACGCCGAAGGCGCGGTCGAGCCAAATGCCATTGCGCTGCAACGCGCCCAGCCAGCGCGGATGGGTGACCATGGCTGCGACCAGCAGATACCAGCCGGCGTCGATGAGGCCGGCCGTGGCTACATACACGCCCTTTTCCAGCCAGGACGTATCCGGGCCGATGACCTGGCTGAACAGGGCGATGAAAAACACCGCCACCTTGGGATTCAGGAATACGATGAGGAAACCGTCACGTGCCGCGCCGGATCCCGCTGAAGCCGGCTCCAATCCGCTGGCGGCGGCCGGTTTGGCCATCAGCCCTTTGATGCCCAGCCAGGCCAGGTAGGCCGCTCCGGCCCACTGGAAGGCTGTGAATACCGGCGGCATTGCCGTGATCAGCACCGCCAGTCCGGAAATGCACAGCAGCGCATAAAGCGTGATGCCCAGGCCGTGTGTGATCGCGGCAATACAACCGTTGCGGCGGCCGCCCTGCAGCGCATGCCGCATCACCACCGCCAGGGACGGCCCTGGCGACATGGCACCCAGGGCGCAGATGCCCATCACCGTAAACCAGGTTGCGCTGTTCACTCTGTGTACCCTCTGATTCCGGCTTGCGCCCTCCGCGACCTGGCGCAGTGGCGGGTTGTGCCGGCAAGTTGATTGCTCCTGGCCGATTGGCCAGGAGCTTAGCCTATACCATTATCCATCGCTCCGGTTTGCCCGGGTTCCAGGCCGGAAAGCGCTATTGCGTGAATGCCGGAAAACCGGCGTGGCCACGGCCTGTCGTCAAGCCCGCAGAGGCCGACTGTTCCTCGTAGACCTCGATGGCCCGGGTGTTGCGGTCCTTCGCTGAACAGGCCAGGCCCATGGCCATGCGCATCAGCCAGGCCTGCGGCAGCTCCAGCCGTGTTCCGCCGGATTGCAGCAGGTGATGATCATGCAGTTCCCGCAGACAGCGGAAAGAAAGTGACTTGTCTCGATCCGGCCGTAATGCCTGGCCCAGTTGCAGCAGGTCGAAGTCCAGCAGGTCCGGGGCCAGCATTCCAATGCCAACCCCGGCGCGAATCGTGGCCTCGAACAGGGCGGGATATTCCGCGGCGCGGAAGTCGCCGCCATGAGCCGTCTGCCTGCCGAGGCCGGCGCGCACTTCACCCCACAGGCTGTCCAGCAGCAGGCGTGCGCAGACCTGCGAATAGCCCGGCCCGGTGGCAATCAGCGGGCGCACGGCCATCACCAGTGCCTGGCCCACCTCAGCCGCCGGCATGCCGCTGTGCAGGGATTGGTAACAGCGGTCGAGGACGAGTTGCGGGTCCACGCCGACAACGCCGGCGCAGGCCCAGCGGACAATTTCATTCACGGCGGCCAGGTCCATCCGGCGATGCCGGCCATCCGGTGTGACCAGCGCGATGGTGGCGTCGGCATTCAGGCCGGGTGAACAGGCGGCAGGAAGTTTGAAAGGGTTGGAAACAGCAGTTGCAGGTTGCGGCATGACAAAACTCCGTTCATTGGCATTCGTTCGCGAAATGTCGAGCCTTCGCAAAGAATTGAACGGGGAAGCAGCGCCGGGTAGCGGGAATGCCATGAAGCTACAGCGGGACTTCCGGGTCTTGAATCGCGAAGACTGAAGTACATCACTGGCAGGTCTTCGGACTCTGGGGCACGGCGCGAATGTTCGCGCCACCTACGACGACGGCTTCCCGCTCCTTGCAGATTGCCTGGAACAGTGCCTGGGTAAAAAACCCGTGTCGCTTTCGTTCACCAATACCGCTGCGCGTCAGTCCCGGATTCACACCGGGTTCCCTTTTCAGGACCACTCATGAACACAGCTCATGAGGGCTCAACCAGCTTGTGGTCAGGATATATTCCAGGTCCGGATGTGTAAAGCGGGAATTCCGCGATTGGCGGGTGGTGACGGTTCAGGGCCGCTTTCAGGTTGGAATCAATCCGCCCGGGCCTGTTTCAGGCGGGTGTACAGATAGCCCGCCGCAGCGCCGGCCAGCACCTGCGACAGCAGGCCCAAAGGTGTGCGCGCCACCGCCACCAGGGTGATATCGAATGACCAGTTCAGCGCCAGGTGTATGCACAGTATGGCGGTGGCGCCGGCAAGCACAAACAACAGGGTGCGCTTTTCCGGGCTGCGGCGCCCCAGCCAGCCGGCAACAGGCCAGGCCAGCAGCAGTGCCACTGCGATCAGCGGCAGGTACAGGCCCGACATGCCGAGCAGATCCTTTGCCGACATGGAAACGCGTTCGGCGAAACTGACGGAAATCCCCATCCCGTCCAGGCGGCTGATCACTGACTGGGTGGCTGCCAGGGTGGCCAGAACATAGGCCGTTACCACGGCCACTGCCCAGGCCGATATCGTTGCGATCCAGCGCTTCATGATGCGTTATTCTGTTCCCGGTGGCAGACTGCCGCTAGGCTAACACAGCAATGCATTTACCGGCTTTGAGAAGAACCAACCCGATGAAAGATTCTTTCCGTGGCAAGAAACTGGCCGCCTGGCTGATAACCCCGCTGCTCATCTGTGCTGTGGCCAGCTGCCAGGCTGATGTGCCCTACCAACTGGAAACGGTGGCCACCGGCCTGGATAAACCCTGGAGTGTCGCCTTTGTGCCGGACGGCAGTTTTCTCGTAACCGAATTGCCGGGCCGGCTGCGGCATGTTTCGGCCGAAGGTACGGTCAGCGAACCCCTGGCCGGTGTGCCGGAAGTGTATTTTGCCGGGCAGGGTGGTCTGTTCGACGTGCTTCTCCACCCCGCCTTTGCCAGCAACCGCTGGGTGTACCTGTCCTATTCCGAAGGAACACCAAAGGACAACGGCACGGCAATTGCCCGCGGGCGGCTGGACGAGGAAGGCCTGCAGGAGGTGGAGGTGATTTTCCGCGCGCCCACGCGCAAGGATACACCGGTGCATTACGGCGGGCGCATGGCCTTCCTGGCGGATGGCACGCTGTTGCTGACCACCGGCGACGGATTCAACTATCGCGAAGCGGCACAGGATCTGAACAGTACGCTGGGCAAGCTGCTGCGCGTGACGGATGGAGGCCAGCCCGCTGCCGGCAATCCATTCACCGAATCGCCCTATGTCTACAGCTATGGCCACCGCAACCCGCAGGGGCTGGCGGTCGCATCCGATGGAACGATCTGGTTGCACGAGCATGGTCCCAGAGGCGGTGATGAGGTGAATCGCATCGAAGCGGGAGCGAATTACGGCTGGCCCGCGATCACCTTCGGGCTGGATTACAGTGGCCAGATCATCTCGCCGCACACGGCCTGGCCGGGCATGGAACAGCCGCAGCACTACTGGGTGCCATCCATCGCCCCTTCCGGGCTGGCGGTGTACGCAGGCGACATGTTTCCCGAGTGGCGTGGTGACCTGTTCGTTGGAGCCCTGGTGAACCAGGAAGTACGCCGCCTGGATGTAGTGAATGGCGAGACCGGCGGCGAAGAAGCCCTGTTCAGCGAGCTGAAAGCCCGGATTCGCGATGTGCGGGTTGGGCCGGATGGCGCGATCTACATTCTCACCAACGGCGTGCCGGGCGAATTGATCCGCGTCAGCAGGCCGTAAATCCTTTTCCGCTACACACCTGGGGCCTGCCTAACTGGCACGCTGGGAAAGCCCTTACCCCCATCGGGCTTCTGTGGCTGATCAGCGCCAGTGACATGGCCGAACCCCAACCTGAATGGATGCAAAGCTACCGCCGCAGTATCGCCCACCAGCGCGCAATATTGAGCAGGCTCATCATGGAAGCGGCCACGTAGGTCATGGCGGCCGCCCTCAGCAGCTTGCGGGCGTGGCGTTCGTCATCCTGGTAGATCGCACCCTGTTCCTCCAGCATCGGCATGGCGCGCCGAAAGCTGGCATCGAATTCGGTGGGTAGGGTGACCAGGTGAATCACCACCGCCGAGCCCAGCGTCAAAACGCCACCGAGCAGCATCAGGATACCGGCCAGCGGCAGGCGTGTGACGGCCACAATCAGCGGCGTGGCCATCAACAGGCCGGCGCCGATTTTTTCCACCGGGCCCACCCATCGCACCAGCCGCGTGCGCAACTGCAGCGGTTCATAGGCAGTCGCATGCTGCAGGGCGTGGCCGGTTTCATGGGCGGCAATCACCAGCGCCGCCAGCGACTTGCCGTCATGGTGCGGCAGCGAAAGTCGCACCGCCTTGGCCAACGGGTCGTAGTGGTCGCCCTGCTCGGTGCGTTCCACCGTCACCTTCGGCATGCCGTAGTGATCCAGCAGGCGCCGCGCCAGCTCAGCACCGGTTTCAGCGTAGCGATCCGCCGGCTCACGGTAGCGCTTCATCACCACCTGAACCCAGATACCCGGGCCCAGCAGGACAACCAGCAGGATGATGATCAGGATCAGGAAGGGCATGGGTCTTGCGTCAGTTCGCCTGCATGTTCGCCGGAAATCTGCTACTAATGGAATAGTCGTTCACAGCTTCGAATCATAACCGCAATGAGGCCGATCATGATGGGTAAGTTTCCGGTATCACTTGGCGCCACCGTATTCCTGCTGTTTTCCAGTGGCGGTCACCTGGCCGCTGATCCTGAACGCCTGGCGGCTGTGCTGGCCGCGCAGCCGGAAACCGTGCAGGCCCGTTACGAATGGCGTCATCCGCAGGAAACGCTGGAATTCTTCGGCATAGAGCCGGGCATGACAGTGGTTGAAGCCCTGCCCGGCGGCGGATGGTACAGCAAGATCCTGCTGGCCTACCTGGGGCAGGAGGGCGAACTGATCGGTGCGGATTATTCGCTGGACATGTATCCCCTGTTCGGTTTTTTCTCGGATGAAATCCTGAAAAGCAAGAAAACCTGGGTGACCGACTGGAGCGCGGAAGCCGAAGGTTGGAGCGGTGACGATGGCGCACAGGTCTCGGCTTTCGTATTTGGCGCGCTGCCGGAAGACATGCATGGCACGGCTGACGCGGTGTTGTTCATTCGGGCACTGCACAACCTGCACCGCTTTGAGCCGCAGGGTGGCTTCCTGACCACCGCCCTGAAAAATGCCCACGACGTTCTCAAACCCGGCGGCGTCGTTGGCGTGGTGCAGCACCAGGCGGCGGAGGACAAATCCGATGAATGGGCCAACGGAGCGCGGGGCTACCTGAAGAAGTCCGCGGTGATCGCGTTCATGCAGGCCGCGGGGTTCGAACTGGTGGCCGAATCAGCGATCAACGAAAACCCCAGGGACCAACCCGGCGAAAAGGATGTGGTATGGCGCCTGCCGCCCACGCTGTCGATCGAGGATGGCAACGAGGAAACCGCGGATGCCATGCGCGCCATTGGCGAATCCAACCGCATGACGCTGTTGTTCCGCAAGCCCTAGTCATTCAGCACAGCTTCGAATCGCAGCTGGTCGCAGGCAGTTCCTCGCCGGGCACGCTCAAGACATCCCTCGGCAACTGCTCCTGCGTTGCTCTACCTCCTGCATCCCTGCAGTCGT
>CBFGWJ010000051.1:0-9282 GCA_965652335.1 uncultured Gammaproteobacteria bacterium
AGCGCCTGATGGATGGTGAGCCCTGTCCCGTCGTGGTACAGGGCCGGAACGATCCGACGGTGGACGCTGGCGCCATTCAGGACGCCATCGACCTGGCTTCGCTGGATCCCGGTGGTGGCCGCGTGGTGCTGCAAGGTGAGTTCGACATGGGCGGCTGTTCGGCCTGCGTGAAAGTGTATGGGCCGGTGCTGCTGGAAGGCGCCGTTGACCCGAGTGGTCCCGCGATTCCCACCGACCCTGCAACGGCCATCATCAGCAATGCCGGTAGTGCGCCGATCATCGTTCTCGACAGCAGCCGGGCAGATGGCCGGATCCGTATCAGAAACTTATGGTTCAAGGGCGGCCGGGGCCAGGCGCTGGATGTGATGTCCCTGGAAGGCCGGATCGAATTCGTCAACAACCGCATCAGCGGCTATAGCTCGTTCAACGTCAACGGCACCGACATCATCAAGTAGAGAGGAGATTTCGCCAGGCGTTGCGCTCACCGGTGTTTGCCGGTGAGTCCCCGCGGTTGGGTTACAGCATCATCACGCTGGCAGCATTGTCGCTGGCGTGGTTCTACTGGCATTGGAACCTTGTGGGCCTCAATTACTTCAGTTGAACGGGGTAACCTGTTTTCTTACAACCGGATACCTCGCTCAGCGTACGACAGGATGGTCGCCATTTCGCTGGACAGGTAGCGGGCGATCTGTCCCGATTGTCCTGCCAGGCGCTCTCCGCCCACGCGCATCATCACATAGGCATCCTTGAGGTTATTGACCGGCATCTGGCCAAACGCCCGACGGGCAACTTCCTGGGCGGCCGCCTGGAGTTCGGCAGAGGTCGGTTTCAACAGCCCCTTTCCTTGGCTGGCGACATAAACGACCTCAGCGGCGAAGTCATCCACGTACCGCACTGCAGCCCGGACGGAGCTGGTGGCGGTCTGCTTGGTGACGACTACTTTGACTTTGGATTCCAGTACCTTGATGGTGGCTCTTGCGACGGCTTCTTCCGCGGCCTTCTTTTTTGCCCGGTTGGCGAGGAATTTTTCGGTGGCTTCCTTGGCAACCTGCTTGGCAGCGATCTTGGGCGCAGCCAATGCAGCCAGGCCTGTTACCAGTGCGATGTTCCCGGTAACCACTGATACTTTCTCGTAGCCAAACAGCAATGCACCGATGGAGATCACGTCGAACAATGCCGAAATGCTGCCCAGAACTCCAAGGGTTGCCACCACACTCTTGAGTGTTGGCAAGTTGCCGCTGGGATCGCTGAATACCAGCGGGTTGTTGTAGGCAAACTGGTATTTGTGCAATGAAGCGGGTTCGTCCATCAACCCGGCGAACGGATCAACGCTCAGGAAGCGGCCCAGTTCCGGCGCATAGACCCTGGCCCGCATGTAATCCAGGCCGGTTTCGCGATTGCGTCGCTCGCCCTGGAACAGGTGGACGTTGTCCACACCATCGATGGCGTCGAGCAGTTCACCAAATGCTGCGAATCGGTATTCATTGACGACATTGCCGCTGGCATCACTGAGCAGGCGCACATTGCCCTGGCCATCCACGTGGTAGTCAGAACGCGATCCCGAGCGGAACTGGGCCAGCAGGTCATCGCCAAACACGTAGCGCGCCACTTCAACAGCTGTGTCACGGTCATGCTCTGCCACCACCTGCGAGTATTCCGTGCGGTTGAACAGGTCCACCGTGAAATCGGTAGTGGTAGTGCCATCCGACTCGCTGCGACGATTGCCAAAGGCGTCATAGCTGAACGTCCAGGTTTCGCCTCCAGGCAGGTTAGCCTGGGTCAGGCGGTTCTCGGCATCCCAGCTGAATGTGCGGATTCCCCCGGGCCCGGCCTGGGCAATCAGGCTGCCGTTGGCGTCATAAGTGAAGCTTTCAGGCCCTGCTGTGAGCATCTGGTGCCCGGCACCGTAAGAATAGGTGGTGGTGGTTGCAGCCAGGGCGTCAAACCGGGAAATGCGGTTGCCCACTTCGTCGTAACTGTCAGTCACATCGTAAATGACGGCGGACGAGGCATCGCGCTGTACTTCCCGCACCAGCCGGCGCAGGCTGTCGTAGGTGTATTCAGCGCTGGAGCCGTCCAGCAGGTCGACGCGTTCCTTGTCACCTGCGGCGTTCAGGGTGTAGTCGTAGCGCTCAAACGGCACACCACCGAAACGGTGTTCAAGCGAAATCAGGCGGTCGCGCTGGTCATAGTCATACAGGGTTTCAGTGCCATTGGAGGAAATCAGCCGGGTGCGGCGGCCGGCGGCGTCGTATTCAAAGGTGAAACCTCCGCCTACACCGTCCAGCACCGATTCCAGCCTGCCCAGAGCATCGTATTCATAGCTGGTGGTCGTTGAATCGACACCATTGTGAATCGTGAGTGAGGTGACATCGCCATTCTGGTTCCAGGTGTAGGTCAGCGACGCGCCTGTCGAGGGTGTAACCGTCAGCGGCTGGCCGTCAGAGTCGTAACTAATCGTCCAGCTGAGGTTGGAGTCGGCGATACCGGTCAATTCACCCAGGGCGTTGTAGCTGAAGGTGGTTACCTCGCCATCGGCATCGGAATTGCTCACCAGCCGGCCCTGAGTATCGTAAGCCAGGGTCGTTGTCTGCCCCTTGGCGTCGGTGAACGTAACGACATTGCCGGCCGCATCATAGCCCGTCTGCTCGAAACTGCCATCCGGGCGAATGGTGCGAATAAGCCGGTTCAGGCCATCGTATTCATAATAGGTGGTCTCTCCTGCCGCATCCGTGGTGGCGATGTGATTTCCGGCTTCGTCATAGCTGTGCGCGGTTTCGCCGCCCAGTGGATCAGTGATCAGCACCAACCGGTTATTGAGGTCATATTCGTAAGTCCAGGTCTGGCCCAGTTCGTTAGTGCGGGAAAGCATGTTTCCGGCGAGGTCATACACCACCGAAACCGAGCTGCCATCGGGGTAGTTGATGACCGTCGGCCGGTCACCGGCGTCATAAGTGTAGCTGGTGGTTCGGCCCAGCGGATCGGTGACGGACGAAACCCGGCCTGCCGCATCGTAGGCAAACTGCGTCTGGTTACCGAGCGCATCTTCTGCCCGGGTGGCCTTGCCGGCAGCGTTGTATTCGAATTCGGTTTCGCGGCCGCCGGGTTCAACGATACGGACGACCTGGCCGGCGGCATCGTAGTGCGTCTCCAGCACGGAGGCATCGGGCTGAATCTCCCGTATCCTGCGGCCAAGCAAGTCGTACTGCAGCGCGGTGGCCCGGCCCAGTGCGTCCAGCACCTCAGTGAGATTGCCCTTGGGGTCATAATCAAAGCTGGTGCTGTTGCCGAGGGCATCCGTGACCTGCGACGCACCTCGCCCGGCGGGGTCGAGTACCCAGTTCACGGCGATACCAAGCTCATTGGTGACTGCAGTGACTTCACCCCGGGGATCCAGGTCAAAGTCAGTAGTGCCGCCGAGTGCATTTTCGGTCGCGCTGACGAAACCGCGTGGATCAAAGGTGTTGGTGGTTTCAAAGCCGCGCGGATCTGTTTCCAGAACCGGGTTGCCGTTGGCATCAAAGGCGGTTTCCTGCCTTGAACCATCCGGCCGGACGACGGCGGTAACCAGCCCGGCTGCATTCCGCTCATACTGGGTGGTGTTGCCCAAGGGATCGATGCTGGCGATTTCCTGCCCTTTGGCGTCATAAACCGAGCGGGTTTCCGCGCCATCCGGGGTGGTCGTGCTCAACAGGTTGCCACGGGCGTCGTAGCTCATCGTGGTCGTCCGGCCCAGCGGGTCGGTCTGCGTCAGCATCTGGCCGAATTGGTTGTAGGTGCGGGTGGTGGTTTGGCCGAGCGGATTGGTCTCGGTCAGGACGTTGCCGTTTGCATCAAAGGTGCGCGTGGTGGTGCGCCCCAAGGGGTCAGTGGTTGTCAGCGGGTTGTTCTGGGCATCATAGGTTTCGAGTGTCTCGCCGCCCAGCGCATCCACCTTGCGGGTGATGTTGCCACGCTCGTCGTATTCGACAATCTCAACTCCACCGTCAGAATCCGTGGTGGTGCGCACGCGACCGGTCACATCATACGTGTGTTGCACCGTGCGGCCACTGTCGGTGGTGGACTGGATCAACCGGCCTTCGGCGTCATACTCATTGCGGACCATCGGGCGGTTGAGCGGATCCAGCACTTCAATGATGCGGTGGTTGAAATCGTAGCGATAACGGGTTTCCGCGCCGGCGGAATCGGTGTGCAGGATCAGGTCTCCGTCTGCGGAATAGGTGTAGGACTGCGTATTGCCTGCCGGGTCGGTGATCTGCGAAATGCGCCCTGCTGCATCCCGGGTGAACGAAACTCCGGGGCCTGAGGAATGGCTGATGCCGCCGGGAGTAACAGTGATCACGTTGCCATTTCGATCGGTGACACTTTCCACGCCCGTGACCGTGGAAATAACGTATTCACTGCCATCCAGCGCGGTGTAAATGAATCGGTCCGGCTCGAACTGGCTTAACGTAGTGTCGTCCAGCAGGCGCACTTCGCCGGGCTGCGGGTCTGAGATCAGCAGGTTGTTATTGTCCAGGGCGTTCAACGTACCCAGGGTGCCGGGCCGCGGCTGGAATTTGGCTGTCAGGAACGAGAACGGTACGATGGGCGAAACGCTTGGCGTTGGCACCAGGTCGAAAACCTCTGTCCGCCCATCGGCCAGGTTCAGTGTGCAGCGCTTGGCGCCATCACGCCCCAATACCCAACTCAGGCCGGACTTCTGTACAAACCAGCCTGCCCCCAGCGGGCTGGTGCAGCTGAGGTTCACCGAGGCCACGTCCAACCGCCAGCCAACGCCAAAATCACCCTTGCGTTTGTCGCGGCTGTCATAAGTTCGCACCACATCGATGGGCAACACGCCCAGCGGCACGGTGAGATCCGTGAATTCCAGGGTGAAATGCCCGAGTTTCTGCCGGCCTTCCAGCTGCAGGGTGATTTCGTCGAAGGTCTGGTTGCCGCCGGCATCCAGTACCGTAAGGCGCAGCGTGTAGAGGTCATTCAGCAGGGTCGTTGGGTCGATCTCGCCCAGCACCCCATCGCTTACCGGGTTGGTGCCCGTGTGCAGCAAGGTAAAGTCCCCGGTATCGACCGGCGCGATCGCGAGTTCGTAACGCACCAGGTTGCTGTCGCTGGCCGTGCCAATCACTTCAAATGACTGGAACCGGCTGTCACCCTCTGAAGGCGTGGTGATCGCGGCTTCGGGCGGCAAGTCATCGCCGGCGTTGAAGGGCAGGATCTCCACCTGGGTGCTGCCCGATTGGCCATCCCGGCTGGCCGTAACCTCGGTGCTTCCTGGTGCCACAGCGGCCAGCTTGCCATTGCCCGTTACCGTGGCGATGCCGGTGTTATCGCTGTTCCAGTTCGCAATCGAGGTAATATTCTGCGCGCTGTTGTCATCGAACAGGGCCCAGGCAGACAACTGCGTGGATTCCCCAGCTAACAGGGTCAGCGTCGCGGGTTCTACCCGTACTCCACTCACAGGCAAGGAACCGTCCAGACCATCGCAATCCTGGTCGATGCCATCGCCAGCCGTATCACTGGCGCCGGGGTAAATACTGTCATCGGTATCGTCGCAGTCACCGCCCGTTTCCGGGAAACCGTCGGAATCATCATCGATGTCCTCCGGCGCCGGGCCGAGCGAAATCCACAGGTCCACGGCGCCGCCGAACTCGGTCACCGAGCCGGCCGGGGGTTGCTGGGAAATCACGGAGCCGGCGGGAACTGTCGGGTCGGTTACGCGGCGAATCTCGCCAACCAGCAGGTTCTCCACATTCAGGTTCGTTTCCGCGGTTGCTTCGGGCTGGCCGACCACATCAGGAACCTCCACCGGCTCGCCCACTTCCAGCACAAAAGTCTGGTCGGTGGCGTAGCCGATGGTGTCGTAGGCCAGGATGGAGACATTGAATTCGCCCACCACATCCGGCAGCCAGCTCAGGGCGCCGGTGGCCGGGTCCATGCTCATGCCGGACGGCGCGGCCATCAACTGGAACTGCACGGTGTCGCCCAGGTCGGCGTCCACCACGATCGGCGCATATTCGTACGGGAAGCCGCGCGTGGTCAGCGTGTCGGGTTCAGTGAGGAATACCGGCGGGTTGCCGGCCGGCAGTATATCCAGCGTTACCGTGGCGGTATTCGAATCCAGTTCACCGTCGTTCGCCGCGTACTGGAAGCTGGCGGTGGTGCCCACCAGCGGGTCAGGCTGCTGGCGGATCAGGTTGTAGCCGTTGCCGCCCGGCTGAAGCCAGTGCGGCACGGGGTTGGTGGGCAGGGTGAAGTCTTCATTGACGTAGGCTTCGCTGAAATTCCACTGGTTGCGCATCGCTGGCGCCTTGGGCAGCGGGTTTTCTTCGGTGCCAGTCCAGATTTCGGTTTGTCCCTGGATGCCGCCGGTGTAGGAGTTGATGATCTCGGCGTGCCCATCGCCGTTGATATCGGCGATCACCGGATAGCGCTGGGTGCCGGTGTAATTCCAGGCGGTGACAGACTCCAGCACGCTGCCGTCGCGGCCGTCGATGATGTACAGCTTGCGCTGGCTGGCTGTGTCATTGCGGAACACCAGGTCGAAGGCGCCATCGCGATTGGCGTCAAAGGCGGTCGCGTTGACACGGCCGGAGTAAAAGCGGTCGATGCGCAGGTCCGGGTCGTTTTCATGCTTCCACAACAGGCTGCCGTCGGTGTCGTAGACGGCCAGGCCCTGCCAGGAGCAGTTGCCGAACGCGAGGTTGTCGGTACAGGTGATGTAGGAAAACTCCACCTCGCCATCGCCGTCGAAATCGGCGACATTGATCTGGGTTTGGGCAACTTTCGGCAACGCCTGTTTCCACTTGATGGTGCCATCGTGCTCAAAAAGATAATGGTTCACATAGTCCCGCCCGATCAGCTCCGGGTAAGGGTCATCGTCGAAGTTGGCGATACCGAGGAACAGGTGGCCCGGGGTTGAAGTGCCAACTGCCGGGTCTGAAGGGAGCACGAATTCCAGCTCGCCCTCGTGGCTGACCACGCTGTTGTGCACGATGACTTCCATCGTGCCGTCCAGGTCGAGATCTGCCACATACGGCATTTTCACCAGCGCGCCATCACCCTGGCGCTCATCGCTCAGGTATTCCCACTGGATGCTGCCGTCCTCGGCGTTGTAAACCACCAGCCCGGAATAAACATTGAAATTGGTGCCAATGCTGAACGCCATGATGATTTCCGGCGTGCCGTCGGCATCGATGTCCGCGAAGGTCGGGCCGGCGTCCCAGTAGTTGCCGGGCCCGGTGAACAACGTTGAAGTTTCGCTGCCGTGATTTCCGCCCCAGGCGAAGCTGCCGTCGTGGTGCAGCGCAATCAGGTGCTTGCCGTCAAAATCCCCGCCCTCGTCGAAGGGGTAACGTCCCCGGGGCGCAATGATTTCCAGGTCGCCGTCGTTGTCGATATCCAGCAAGCCAACATGGGACTCGTCCTCGAATCCACCGGCCTGCTCGACCACGCTGCCGGTAGCAAACTGCTGGCTGCAGTCCTCGGCGTTCATGATCCACACTTCGGCCAGGAAAGTGGCCCCGGAAATCCCGCCTATACCAACGATTTCCGCCGTCCCATCATTGTCCACATCGCCAACCGCAGGTGTGCCGTTGGTCTGGTATCTGTCGCTGTTGGCCAGGGAATTGCTGCACCACAGTTCCAGTTCCACCTCGGCATTTGGCGGGGTTGGCTCCAGCAAATAGGAGAATGAACCATCGGATTGCAGCGTCAGGTCACCCTGGTCCACATCAGTAACCAAACCAGCGGTGAGGGAATCACCATCGGGGTCGGAATCGTTTTCCAATAAACCCGGCGCAGCAATGGCCAGCGTTTCGCCCAGCCGCGCCTGGTATACCTCGTCCACGGCAACCGGCGCGCGGTTGATATCCAGCACCGTGATCACGAAGCTGCCCAGCGCCATGGCGCCGGCGCTGTCAGTGACCTTCACCGTGACATCATGACCGCCCACCTGGGCTGCGGAAGGCGTCCAGCTGATGGCGCCGGAGTTGCTGTCGATGCCAAGCCCCGCAGGAGCCGTGGTAAGCGAAAACACCAGCGTGTCGCCAACATCCGGGTCGGTAGCGGAGGCGCTGACATTCAGCAGGTTGCCAAAGACGATTTCCTGGTTTGGCGGCACCGTCAGTTGAGGTGGCTGGTTCGTCACCGCCTGGATGGTCTGTTGCGTCACTTCAATGGAGAAGGTCTTCTCATCAAACAAGCCACCCGCATCGGTGACTCGCGCCGTCACCGGATGGCTGCCCAGGTCAGGGCTACCAGGCGTCCAGTTCAATTCGCCGGAAACCGGGTCGACATCGATGCCGCCCGGACCGCTTGGCAGGCTGAAGGTGAGCGTATCGCCCAGGTCCGGGTCGGTGGCGAACAGGTTGGCATTGAACGGTGAATTGGCCCGAATGACACGATTTCCGGGGGCCTGCAAGGTCGGCGCGGAGTTCACCGTGCTGTCCGTCACCGTAATGGTGAAGGAAGTGGTGTCGAACAGGTTTTCCTGGTCCGTCACGCGAACGGTGACGGGGTTGGAGCCAATCTGCTCCACTGCCGGCGTCCAGCTGATCAGGCCGCTGGTCGGGTTGATCGACATTCCGGCAGGCGCGGTATCCAGTGAAAACACCAGCGCGTCATCCGGCAGGTCCGGGTCGGTGGCCACCGCCGTCACCTGGAACAGCACACCGTCATCCACCACGGCGTCGTTGATGGGCGAGAGTTCGGGTGGCCGGTTGGGGGCATTTTCCACGGTTACCTGGAAGGAGCCGGTATCAAACAAGCCGCCTTCATCGGTCACGCGAACGGTTACCGTATGGCTGCCCACCTGGTTGCCGGCGGGAGTCCAGCTGATTAATCCGCTGGTCGAATCAACCGACATTCCGGCGGGAGCCGTATCCAGTGAAAACTCCAAAGTGTCGCCCGGCAGGTCGGGATCATCGGCGGTGGCGGTGACTTCCAGCAATGCATCTTCCTGCACGGTCTGGTTGCTGATCGGGTCCAGGACCGGAGGCCGGTTGGCATTCTCATCCGCCAGGGCTGCGCATACCGTATCGCGTACATCGACTGACGCATCCTCATTGCAGTCCGGGTCGCCGGGCGCATCCCCACGCTGCAATATCTCCGCGACGATCACGGGGATATCAGCGGTGTTCACTGCACCATCGTCATTGGCGTCGCCAGGAGGCGTGACGGCGCGCAGCACCGATGTGAACAGCACACAGCCGATCAGGAATGAAAACGCCACGCCCTGGGCGCCCTGGCGCAGGAACACCCAGCCCAGGCCCAGCATCAGGA
>CBFGWJ010000052.1:0-9156 GCA_965652335.1 uncultured Gammaproteobacteria bacterium
GCCTCACCCTGTTCGGCAAATTCCTGGGCACGCCGCGTCGAGCATTCAGCGATGCAAGCCACCAGCGGGGTATTTGCGCGCTTGCGCGCCGCGAAGAACTTCACCTGTTCAAGTTTTTCCTGATCGGTGAGGGTGGAATTCTCACCCAGCGAGCCCAGCACGATCAGCCCGTGAACCCCGGCATCGAGCTGGAACTCCAGATGCTGCTCCATCGCTGCCCAGTCAAGTTGGTCATTCGGAGTGAATTTGCTGGTCAGCGCGGGGAAAACTCCCCGCCAGTGCGGATTACTCATGGTTTCGGCCTTTGGATGTGGATGATTGGGTCGCGTCAGCGCGTGATATCTTCATGATATATCACAGGTCAACAAAAAAACCAGCCCTGGATCAGGCTGGTTTTCATTTACGCAGCAAGCATCTGCGCTGCGCGTGCCTTGATCGTTGCGGTTACAGGCACCATGGTGACAGTTCAAGCAGGGTTGACAGGCCCTGGCGGGATTCCCGCTGATCGTAGCGGGCGTAAGATTGGCCCGGCCGATTGGATCTACTTCACACGCTCACTGTTTGCGAATACGGATACCGCCGTTCACCGTGTCCAGGTCAATGCGCGCTTCACCACTGCCGATGTTTCCCTTGAGGTTCTTGCCGACAAAACTGCGCTCATCGACCTCCAGGCCGAAGTCGCCGGCATCAATTCCGCCGTTCAGGGTTTCAGCGCTGACGCGAGCACTGGCATCTTCCGGCAACAGCAATGTGATGCGGCCATTCACCGTGTCGGCATTGACTCTCTGGTTGCCCTTGAGCGTGTCAAAACTGGCTTCTATCCCACCATTGGTGGTTTCAAGGCCGACATCCGCAACCAGGTTGCTCAACTCCAGGTCTCCGTTCACACTTTCAGCCTTGACCGGGCCGTCGACACCGCTGACGCGAATCCCGCCGTTTACGGTACTGATGGCATCCAGGTTTGCGCTTGCCGGCACGGTGAGCGTGTAGTTCACTTCGCCACTGTTGTTGTTATTGAACCAACCGCCGGTCGATTTTTCGTATACCGTCTCGATCCGGATTG
Source organism: uncultured Gammaproteobacteria bacterium (assembly GCA_965652335.1). GTDB lineage: Bacteria > Pseudomonadota > Gammaproteobacteria > Xanthomonadales > SZUA-36 > JAWXBM01. The sequence continues at coordinate 1,064 of CBFGWJ010000052.1, forward strand.
AATCGGCATCCGTTTTGATCTCGACCCTCAGCCGGGCCAGGTCATCCGCATCATCGGCGCTCTTTTCAGCAGTGACCCGAACGGTGTTGCCGGCACCTCCGGTGATTTCGATGTCGCCGTTCACATTCTCGATGCTGATCCTTCCGCCTTCATTCAGCTCGTAGCTGAAGGTTTCCGTTGCGCGTTCCGTGGCAAACGCCGACAGGCTGGTGAGAACCGTGGCGGCCAGAACCAGAGTCAGGGCCAGGGTTTTGATCAATCGCATACTGCAGTCTCCCGAGTGAGCAAAGGCAAAAATGAGCATTGACTGCTCTGTCATGGTTGGATGATGGACTGGGCCAAAGGGTTTAAACAAATCCCGGAAGTCATGAATGTCGTGTCAGGGCCTGTTCACACTGCCTGACTGACCGCCGTCCGGCATGAAACCAGGCATTCCCTGTTCACATCCAGATGGTCAATGCGCTCCTTTTGCGGCATCCGGGCGGCGAATCCGCAGGATGAGCTTGATTTGGATCAGAAGCCCGGTTACCATCCCGTATTAATGCACTAGCACGCTGTTACATTAATACGATGAAACACCACGACCAATCGCAAAAGTACGAGATCAACACCGCAGCCCGTTCGCTGTGCGATGCGCTGGCGTCGCTGCGCAATGCTGATGAGGCCAAGGCGTTCCTGGATGATCTCTGCACGCCGGCAGAATTTGAGGCCCTGATTGACCGCTGGCGCGTGGCGCAGCTGCTGGACCAGGGTAAGCCCTATCGAGAAATCAGCGAACTCACCGAAGTCAGCGTCACCACCATAGGCCGGGTTGCGCGCTTCATGGAACTGGGCACGGGAGGCTACCGCACCATACTGGACCGAATGAAGGGAAAAGCCCCGAAAAGTGATACCTCGAAAGGTGATTCCCAAAAAGGAGAAACTCCGTGACCCGTTTACGCATCGCCATCCAGAAATCCGGCCGGCTTTCGGATAAATCCCTTGAAATCCTGAAAAGCTGCGGGCTGCGCTTTGCGCACAGCAAGGACAAGCTGTTCTGGTACGGGCAGGACTTCCCGGTGGACCTGTTGTTGGTTCGTGACGACGATATTCCGCGCATGCTGCTGGATGGCGTTTGCGAACTCGGTATCGTCGGCCAAAACATTGCCCGGGAAGTGATGCTGGAGCGCAACGGCGGCTCCGGCCTCAGCTGCCTGAAAACCCTGGGCTTCGGTGGTTGCCGCCTTTCCATCGCGGTGCCTGAAGACCTGGAAATCAGCAGCCTGCAGGAACTGGATGGCAAACGCATTGCCACCAGCTACCCCGAGCTCACCCGGTCGCTGCTGGCGGCCAAGGGTATATCCACCCACATTGTGGAGCTTTCCGGTTCGGTGGAAATCGCGCCGGGCCTGGGTACCGCGGATGCTATCGCCGACCTGGTGTCCACTGGCTCAACCCTGCGCGCCAATCACCTGCGGGAACTGGAAGTGCTGTTCAACAGTGAGGCGGCACTGTACCGCCATGACCTGCCGCTCAGTAACGAGAAACAACAGTTACTGGATCGTTTGCTGTCGCGCCTCGAGGGCGTACTGCAGGCGGCCGAAAGCAAATACGTGATGCTGCACGCACCCCGCGAGGCACTGGACCGCATCACCGAATTGCTGCCGGGGGTGGAACATCCGTCGATCATGCCGCTGGAAGGCTCCGACCGCATTGCCATTCATGCGGTATGTGTGGAAACCCTGTTCTGGGAACACCTTGAAGCCCTCAAAGCAGAAGGCGCATCCGCCATCCTGGTGTTGCCGGTGGAGAAAATGCTCGCATGAGGTTCTCCAGGCAAGGCACAAAAGCATGTTGCGCATCCATTCACCCCGCGCGACAGAGGCAATGGCCATGAGCCGTTATGGATCAAAGCCGGTCGTCTGGGCCACACTGGATAAGGCACAGCAAAACGTCCTGCTGCAACGGCCTGCCCAGGATGCGGGGGAGCGCGGCCAGGCGGTGGCCGACATCATTCGTTCGGTGCGGGAAGGCGGCGACGAGACTGTGCAATCCTTCACGCAGCGTTTTGATGGCTGCAATCCCGCGCAATACCGTTACGGCCAAGCCGCCATGCAGGCCGCCTGGAAGCGCATTGACCCGGCGATGGCTCAAGCGCTGGAAGAAGCAGCCGGGCGCATTCGAGCTTTCCATGAGGCTGACCTGCCGCGCGACATGGCGATTGAAACTGCACCCGGCCTGCGTTGCGAAGTGGTTTACCGGCCACTGCAATCGGTGGGTTTGTATATCCCGGGTGGCAGCGCGCCACTGGTATCCACCGTGCTGATGCTGGCCATTCCCGCGGCGATAGCGGGCTGCAGGGAGATCGTGCTGTGTTCGCCACCCGGCCCCGAAGGCCAGGTACCCACGGAGATCCTCGCCGCCGCGGCCCTCTGCGGCGTGACTGAGGTGTTCTGCTGTGGCGGCGCTCAGGCGATTGCGGCCATGGCCTACGGCACGGAGCAGGTTCCGCGCTGCCAGAAAATTTTCGGCCCCGGCAATGCCTGGGTTACCGAGGCCAAGCAGCAGGTCGCGCAGGACCCTTCTGGCGCCGCCATCGACATGCCCGCCGGTCCGTCCGAAGTACTGGTGATTGCCGACGAAGCGGCCTTGCAGAACGATGGCGCCGAACTGGTCGCCTGGGATTTGCTGTCGCAGGCCGAGCACGGCCCGGATTCGCAGGTGCTGTTGTTGACTGATAGCGTGAAGCTGGCGGAAGCCGTAGTGGAACAACTGGAACTGCTGGCACCGGCGTCACCTCGCGCCGCAATCCTCGAGAAGTCACTGGGCAGTTCCCGCATCATCATCACGCAAGACCTGGATGAGGCCATGCGGGTTTCTGAACAGTACGCGCCTGAACACCTGATCATCAACACCGCCGATGCAACCCAACGGGCGCACGAAGTGATCCACGCGGGCTCGGTGTTCATCGGCCGCTGGACACCCGAATCGCTGGGCGATTACTGCTCCGGGCCCAATCATGTGCTGCCCACCTACGGCTGGGCGCGTTCGCATGGAGCCCTGGGCGTGACGGATTTTCTGCGCCGCATGACCCTGCAGCAGGCCAGCGCAGCGGCCTTGCAGCAGGTGGGGCCTTGCGCCGAAACCCTGGCGGCATTTGAAGGGCTGGACGCGCACCGCATGGCGGTCAGCGCGCGCCTGCGGCAAATTGCCGCACGCCCGGATCCCGCACCCCTGGAGCCTTCCACGTGAGCAAACCGATGACAATCACGCAACTGGCCCGGCCGGAAATCGTCGCCATGAAACCCTATTCTTCGGCGCGCTCGGAAGCGCCGGGACGCGGCATCCTGCTCAATGCCAATGAGGCGCCCATGGCGCTGCTGGAGAATGATCCGCTGGCGCTCGACATCAATCGCTACCCCGAACCGCAACCCGAAGCACTGGTGGCCGGCCTGGCGAATCTTTATGGCATTGAACAGGAACAAGTCCTGGTCACACGAGGCAGCGACGAAGGCATCGACCTGCTGGTGCGCGTGTTCTGCCGCGCCGGCCAGGATGCGATCCTGCATTGTCCGCCAACCTTCGGCATGTACCGCATTGCAGCGCAAGCGCAGGGCGCCGCCATCGTGTCCGTGCCACGCAGTATCGACAAGGGTTTTGAACTCGATGGCGCGCAACTGGTGGCGACGCTGCAGGCCGATGAGCGCATTCGCCTGGTATTTCTCACCTCGCCCAACAACCCCACCGGTGACCTGATCCCACGCGACCTGCTGCTGCGGGTTCTGGACGTCGCGCAAGGGCGGGCCATGGTGGTGGTGGATGAAGCCTATGCCGAATTCTGCAGCGCACCTTCGGCTTGCGATTGGATAGCGGATCACCCTCACCTGGTGGTATTGCGCACACTCTCCAAAGCCTGGGCTTCGGCCGGATTGCGCTGCGGCAGCGTACTCGCGCAGGCGGAAGTGCTGGGGTTGTTGCGCCGCGTGATCGCACCCTATCCGCTGGCCGCGCCGGTAACTGCCATGGCTTTGCGGGTGCTGCAGCCCGACATGCGTGAGCGGCAGCGCAAGTTGCTGGACGAACTCAGGGCCAACAAGGAAATTTTGCTGCAACTCCTGCGAGGCCGGCCGTGGATACGGCGGCTGTGGCCTGGCGAAGCCAATTTCGTGTTGCTGGAAGTCGACAATGCCTCTGGCCTTTTGGCTCACTGCGCTGCCCGCAACATCATCCTGCGCGGCTTCCCGGCCGATCCCGGCCTGTGTGATTGCCTGCGCATTTCGGTGGGCAGCCGCAGCGAACTGGCAGCCCTGGCAACCGTACTGGACCAATGGAAGGACGACGCCGAATGAGCGCCAAAAGACGCATCCTCTTTGTAGACCGTGACGGCACGCTGATCATCGAGCCACCGGACCAGCAGATCGATTCACTGGAAAAGCTGGAACTGGTGCCGGGAGTGATTCCGGCGCTGCTGGCCCTGCAGAAAGCCGGCTACGAACTGGTGATTGTCAGCAACCAGGACGGCCTCGGCACCGACTCCTACGCGCAGGCGGATTACGATCTCGTGCAGGGCAAGATGCTCGGCCTGTTCGGCTCGCAGGGCATCACTTTCAAGGCCGTTCACATCGACCCGCATTTCGAACATGAAGGCTCACCCAACCGCAAGCCTGGAATCGGCATGGTGATGGATTACCTCAAGTCGGGCGAACTGGACCTGCAGGACAGCTGGGTGATCGGCGACCGCGACACCGACCTGAAGCTGGCGGAGAACATGGGCATCGGCGGCCTCAAGCTGGAAGATGGTAAGCTCGACTGGGCCGGCATCACCCACCAGTTGCTGAACCGCCCGCGCCGGGCAACCGTGCAGCGCAAAACCAACGAAACTGACATCCGCGTGTTCGTCGACCTGGATGCGGGCGGCGGCAGCGCCTGCCAGACTGGCATCGGCTTTTTCGACCACATGCTGGACCAACTGGCCAGCCACGGCAATTTCCGGCTGGAACTGAGCTGCAAAGGTGACCTCGAGATCGACGAGCACCACACGGTGGAAGACTGCGCACTCGCCCTGGGGCAAGCGCTGGACCGGGCGCTGGGTGACCGGCGCGGCATCGGCCGCTACGGCTTTACCCTGCCGATGGATGAATCGCTGGCGCAGGTGGCGATCGACCTGTCCGGCCGCCCGGCGTTTGCGTTTGAAGCCAACTTCGGGCGTGACAACGTGGGCGAGCTCTCCACCGAGATGGTGCGGCATTTTTTCGCCTCGCTCAGCCAGTCACTGCGCGCCGCCATCCACATGGAGGTTCGTGGCGAGAACACGCACCACATGATCGAAGCCCTGTTCAAAGGCGCCGGCCGCGCCCTGCGCCCGGCCCTGGCGCGCAGCGGCCACGACCTGCCCAGCACCAAGGGTACGCTCTGATGAGCCTGGCAGTCGTCGACAGCGGTGGATCCAATATTTCCTCGGTGTTGCACGCGCTGCAGCGGCTGGGCGTGGAAGCCAGTTTTACTTCGGATGCCGCCACCATTCGCAAGGCCGATCGCGTATTGCTGCCCGGTGTGGGCGCCGCCGGCCGCGCCATGGAAGTGCTGCGCGGCCACGGCCTGGTGGAGGTGATACGCGAGCTGAAGCAGCCTGTGCTGGGTGTCTGCCTGGGCATGCAACTGTTGTTCGAGTCTTCGGCCGAGGACGATGCGCAACTGCTCGGGCTGGTTCCGGCACGGCTGGAGCGACTGCCGGAGTCACCCGGCCTGCGCGTACCGCACATGGGGTGGAATTCAGTCCGCTGCGTGAAAGCCGATCCGCTCAGCGATCCGCTGGATGGGAAATGGTTTTATTTCGTACATTCCTATGCCGCGCCCGTGGGTGGATGGACGCTGGCCACCACGGAGCATGGACAGGCATTCAGTGCCATCGTGCGACAGGGCAATTTCTATGGCGCGCAATTCCACCCCGAGCGATCCGCGGCAGCAGGCGCAGAGTTGCTGGCCGGCTTTCTCGGAAGCAATCCCGGACAACCAATTAAAGGACAGCTCAATACATGCAACTGATACCCTCCATCGACCTGCTCGACGGCGATGTGGTGCGCCTGCACAAAGGCGACTTCAACCAGTGCAAACGCTACGAACAGAGCGCGTTGCAGATTGCCAACCGCTATGCCGAGGCCGGCGCGGAATGGCTGCACCTGGTGGACCTGGCTGCTTCACGCGATGGCGCCCGGGCTGACCAGGCCCCGGTACTGGAGCTGCTGTCGCAGGCCAGCCAGCGCACGCAGGTGGGCGGCGGCGTGCGCAACCTGGAGGATGTGCGCAAGCGCCTTCAGGCCGGCGCCGATCGCGTGGTGGTGGGTACTATCTGCGTCAACAAAGCGGCGCTGTTCGCGGAATGGTTGCAGCAGCTGGGGGCGGAGCGTCTGGTGAGCGCGCTGGATGTGGCCATCGATGAGCAGGGCATCCCCTGGCCCAAGACCCACGGCTGGACCGAAGGCGGCGAGCGCAACCTGTGGGACCTGCTGGATGAACTGTCGAACGCGGGCCTGAAGCACCTGTTGTGCACCGACATCAGCAAGGACGGCGCACTGAAGGGCCCCAATGTGGAGCTCTACCGCCAGCTGAGCCAGCGCTATCCGCAGTTGCGTGTGCAGGCCTCCGGTGGCATCTCCGGCTTGCGCGACCTGGAAGACCTGAAAAGCACCGGGGCCGATTCAGCCATCTCCGGCAAGGCATTGCTGGAGGGCTGCTTCACCGTTGAAGAGGCGCTGGAGGTGCTGGCCGCATGATCAGCCCTGCCACAAACCCCAGGCTCTCCGTGGCCAGGAGGCTGGTACCCTGCCTGGATGTGCGCAATGGCCAGGTGGTGAAGGGTGTGCAGTTCCGCGATCACCGTGTGATGGGCGGCATCCTGGAACTGGCCGCGCGTTACCGTGATGAAGGCGCGGATGAGTTGGTGTTCTACGACATCACCGCCAGCCCCGAAGGCCGCAGCGTGGATGTGGAATGGGTTAGGCAGGTGTCCGAAACCATCGACATCCCGTTCTGCGTGGCCGGCGGCATCCGCTCGGTCAGCGACGCCGGCCGGGTGCTGAACCAGGGCGCCGACAAGATCTCCATCAACACACCGGCATTGGAACGCCCTGGCCTGATCAATGAACTGGTGAGAGCGTTCGGCAGCCAGTGCGTGGTGGTGGGTGTGGACTCCATTGCCCAAACTGTGGACCGTAAGCCCTTTTACAGCGTCCGCTCACACACCGGCACCCCTGACGCAATGCAGAATCCGGGCCGGGAAACCCTGTCCTGGTTGCGGGAAGCGGTGGACCGGGGCGCCGGAGAAATCGTGCTGAACTGCATGTCCGCTGACGGCACGCGCAACGGCTTTGACATCGCGCAGCTATCGTTGGCCCGGAAAGTTCTGCCTATACCGTTGGTGGCTTCCGGAGGCGCCGGCAACATTCAGCATTTCATCGACGTTTTCGAACAGGCCGACGTGGATGCGGCGCTGGCGGCCACTGTGTTCCATTCCGGCGCGATCGCCATTCCCCATCTCAAGCAGGAACTGGCCGCGGCCGGTATCGGAGTACGACCATGCGCATAGCAAACCCGGAAGACATTCAGCAACTGGACTGGAGCAAAGGCGATGGCCTGTTACCGGCCATGGTGCAGGATGCCTTTGACGGGCGGGTGCTGATGCAGGCGTGGATGACGGCGGAGGCGCTGGAGCAAACACTGCGTTCGGGAAAGGTCACGTTTTTCAGCCGCACGCGCCAAAAGCTCTGGACCAAGGGTGAAACCTCCGGGCATATCCTGCACCTCGACTCTGTCCATGCCGACTGTGACAACGACAGCCTGCTGGTCCTGGCCAAGCCGGATGGGCCCACCTGCCACCGCAACACCACCAGCTGCTTTGATGCGGACACTCCGGTTTTTCCGCAACTGGCGTTTTTTGCCGAACTCGAGAATCTCATTGAGCAACGTGACCGGGAGCGCCCGGCGGGCAGCTACACCACCTCATTGTTCGAATCCGGAATACGTCGCATCGCGCAGAAGGTCGGCGAGGAGGGCGTGGAAGCAGCCTTGGCCGCCAGCAGCGGCGATGACGCGGAAGTGTGCAATGAAGCCGCCGA
>CBFGWJ010000053.1:0-9150 GCA_965652335.1 uncultured Gammaproteobacteria bacterium
TGATGGTGGATTCAATCTTGCCGCGGTGGCGCACAATCGAAGGGTCCAGCAGCAGTTGTTCCACCCGCTTGCTGTCGAAGCCGGCCACCCGCTGTGGATCGAAACCGGCAAATGCCTTGCGATAACCCTCGCGCTTGCGCAGGATGGTTTGCCAGCTCAGCCCGGCCTGGGCGCCTTCCAGGGTGATGAACTCAAACAGCGCTGACTCCTCGAACACCGGGCGGCCCCATTCCCGGTCGTGGTAGGCGATCATCAGCGGATCGCTTCCCGCCCACGGGCAACGCGACATCTCCTCGCCACTCATGGCTCCGCCTGCCATCGGCTCGTTTCCAGCCAGTTGTCCGGGGTGATGTTGCCGCCGCTGAGGATGGCCCCGACCTTCAGCCCCCTGAAGGTTCCGGGTTGTTGCTTAATGGCTGCCACCACCACGCCCGAAGAGGGCTCGATCAGCAGCCTGAAGTATTGCCACAACAACACCATGGCAGCGCGGATTTCGTCGTCCGAAACGGTGATCACCCGTTCCACCCGCTCATGGATCAGGGCAAAGTTGCGCACGCCCACCAGCGCACGCAGGCCATCGGCGATGGTGTCGGCATCCACGCTTTCCACCCGTTCACCCCGTGCCAGGCTGGTGGCGGTATCGGCCGCACCGCTGGGTTCGGCACCGATGGTGGTAATGCCGTGATGGCTGGCGACCAGCGCGGTGCCGCCCACCAGCCCGCCGCCACCCACCGGTGTAATCACCACCTCCGTATCCGGCGCCTGCTGCAACAACTCCAGGCAGGCGGTGCCCTGGCCGGCGATGATGTCCACGTGGTCATAAGGCGGTATGGCGGTATGCCCTTGGTGCAGCAGGGCGTCGAGCCCGGCTTCGCGTCCTGCCTGGCTGGCCGGGCAGAAGTACACCAGGCCGCCCTGCTGGCGCACGTTGGCAATCTTGAAGGGCGATGCGTTCTCGGGCATCACCACGTGCGCGCGGCGCCCATCGAGGCGGGCTGCCAAGGCCAGCGCTGCGCCGTGGTTGCCGGAAGAGTGGGTGGCCACATCGCCTCCGATGCCCTGCTCGCGCAGCCGGCCCACGGCATTGCTGGCGCCGCGCAGTTTGAACGAGCCACTGCCCTGCAGGTTCTCGCACTTGAGCTGCAGCTGGCAGCCCAGCAGTTCATCCAGTGCGCGATCCCGCAGCAGCGGCGTTTGCCGGACAAACGGTCGGATTCTCGCCGCGGCTTTCTCAACATCGTGAAAATCAGGTAAAAAACCTGCTTGTGGTTCGACGGGCATGCGACAACCTCGGGCGTGTAGGTAAATCCCCCGGATTTGGCCCGAAGCCTGTCCGGCGGGGAACTTCTGCCTATAATACGGGCCTACCGCGATCATTGGCTATCGCCAACCACATTACAGGCAACAACATGCGAGAAGGTACGCCGCGCCCGCTGATCCGGCGCAAGGACTACACGCCCTATCCCTGGAAGCTGCAAAAACTGGCGCTGGATTTCAGCATCGGTTCGCAGGTCACCACCGTGACCTCCGAAATGCATTTCCGGTCGTCGGTTAGCGGCAGGGGCCCCCACGAAATCAGCCTGGATGGCCAGCAACTGGAACTGGTCAGCATCAGCCTGGATGGCCGGGTACTGCAGGATGGGGAATTCAGCTGTGATGAAAACCACCTGAAAATTCACGCGGCGCCGGAAGAGTGCGTAGTCCGGACAGAGGTGCGCATTCGCCCGCAGGAGAATACCGCGCTGGAAGGCCTGTACGGTTCCGGCAATTTCCTGCTCACGCAGTGCGAAGCGGAGGGTTTTCGCAAGATCACCTATTTCCCGGACCGCCCGGATGTCATGACCCGCTACACGGTCCGGATTGAAGCCGACCGGTCGCAATACCCGGTACTGCTCTCCAATGGCAATGCCGTCGATTCAGGCGAAGCCGGGAATGGCCGGCACTGGGTGGTCTGGGAAGATCCATTTCACAAGCCTTCCTACCTGTTCGCCCTCGTGGCCGGTGACCTGGCGTTCATCGAAGACCATTTTGTCACCCGCTCGGGCCGCAAGGTGCTGTTGCGGGTGTATACCGAACACCGCAACATCGACAAGTGCGACTACGCCATGGAGTCGCTGGTGCGCGCGATGCGCTGGGACGAGGATAGGTTCGATCTCGAGTATGACCTCGATATCTACAACATAGTCGCCACCGATGATTTCAACATGGGCGCCATGGAGAACAAGTCGCTCAACATTTTCAACAGCAAGTATGTGCTGGCGCGGCCGGACACGGCCACCGACTTCGATTACCAGGGCATCGAAGCGGTGATCGGCCATGAGTATTTCCACAACTGGACCGGTAACCGCGTCACCTGCCGCGACTGGTTCCAGCTCACGCTCAAGGAAGGCCTGACGGTATTCCGCGACCAGGAATTTTCTTCCGACATGCAGTCGCGCGCCGTGAAGCGCATTCGCGATGCACGTGAGCTGCGCAATCGCCAGTTCCCCGAGGATGCAGGCTCCATGTCGCACCCCATCCGGCCCGAGCAGTACTCGGAAATCAATAATTTCTACACCATGACGGTGTACCAGAAGGGCGCCGCGATCATCCGCATGTACCACACGCTGCTGGGTGAAGAGGGTTTCCAGCGCGGCATGAAGCTGTACATTGAGCGCCATGACGGCCAGGCCGTGACCTGCGATGATTTCCTGGCGGCCATGGCCGATGCCAACGATACCGACCTGGATTTTTTCAGCCGCTGGTACAGCCAGTCGGGTACTCCGGAAGTTCACGTTTCGGGCGAATACGATGCGCAGCATCAAACCTACCAGCTGCATTTCCGGCAGCAAACGCCGCCCACCCATGACCAGGCGGAGAAATTGCCGCTGCTGATTCCCATGGCCATGGGCCTGCTGGGGCCGGCGGGAGAGTCGCTGCCCCTGCAACTTGACGGTGAGGCCAGCGCGATGGAGGAAACCCGAGTGCTCCAGCTGGAGCGGGGAGAACAGACCTTCCGCTTTGTCAACGTGCCTGTGGCTCCGGTGCCGGCCCTGCTGCGCGATTTTTCCGCCCCGGTGAAGTTGCATTTTGATTATTCCGCCGCCGACCTGGCGCTGCTGATGCAGCATGATCCGGATTCCTTCGTGCGCTGGCAGGCCGCGCAGCAGTTGGGGGAAATTGCCATACTGGAAAACGTCCGCCGACTTGCGGCGGGCCAGGCCTTGCAGCTGGACACCAACCTTTCGGCCGCTTTTATGACCTTGCTGGAAGACCATGACACCGATCCGGCGCTGTTGGCTGAAGCCTTGCACCTGCCGGCGGAGGATTACCTCGGCGAGCAGATGGAAGTGATTGATGTGGATGGCATTCATGCCGCCCGGCAATTCGCGCGCCGGGCGCTGGCGGAAACGCACCACGACCGTCTGCGCGCCATCTACGATCGCCTGAACGACGGTGCTGCCTATGAAAATTCCGCGGCCGCCATGGCCAAACGCAGCCTCAAAAATACCTGCCTGTCCTACCTGGCTGAAGTTCCCGCCAGTGCCGGACTGGCCATGGCGCAGTTCCGGAGTTGCGACAACATGACGGATTCCATGGCAGCGCTGGCCTCCATGGTTTATGCCAACGCGCCCGAGGCCGATGAGGCTTTGCAGCATTTTGAACAACGCTGGGCCGATGAAGCGCTGGTGATGGACAAGTGGTTTTCATTGCAGGCAACCCGGCCGGGCAGTGATGCCAGCGAACGGGTTGAAAGCCTGCGGCAGCATCCCGCATTCAGCCTCACCAATCCCAATCGGGTGCGTTCGCTGGTGGGCGCTTTTTCGTTCTCCAATCCCACCGGCTTTCATGCGCTGGATGGCTCCGGTTATCGCTGGTTGGCCGACCGTGTGATCGAGCTGAACGACATCAATCCCCAGGTGGCATCGCGCATGGCATCCGCCTACAACCAGCTGCGCCGTTATGATGCGGGCCGGCAGGCGTTGATGACCCGTGAGCTGCAGCGGATTGCGGCCATTCCGGGGCTGTCGGGAGATGTGGCCGAAATCGTCAGTAACGCCATGCGCCGTAACGGGGCGTAATCCTGCAAAGGTGGCGAGCATGTGCCCGGTTGGGCTGGTCGTTGATTGCCGGCTTGGCTATTACCGGCTGCATGGCCCAAGGTACACGTCCAGAGAGCCCTTCCGGGCCGGCACTGCAGATTACCGGTGTGGAGATTCACAACAACCTGGTTTACCCGGTGCAGGACGTCACCATCCTGGTGCCCGCCACCGGGGAATATGTGAGTTGCGGCCAGATTTTCCCTGGAACGTCCTGTTCAACCACATTTCCGGCGCGCGACTACCGCGAGAACCCGGTTCAGCTGAGCTGGAAGGAATACGGCCAGTCGCAAAGCACGAAACCCTTCAAGTTGAAAGCACCGGCCGGTACCCGGGAAGGACAGGCGGCGACTATCCGGGTCGAGGTTTTTGCCGCCGGACAGGCCGGCGCGAACCTTTTGCTGGTGGATCCGGAAAAGCCGTGATCCGGAGCATGGACAAGGGCTTTTTCGCAATGTCATTCAGGCAAGGTTCACTGCTTCGTGCTAGCCTTCAGGCCATATGAAGCACACATCCCTTTCAATCCGGAGATCGTTCAGGATCGCCGTCCTGATCCCGATATCGATACTGGCGTTGTTGCTGCTTTCGGCCTGTGCCAGCCACGGCCCCAATCCTCACTATTCGGCCCATGGCTATTATTCCGTGAGCAGTGGCGCCTACTACCATCGCCCTTACACGTATTACGGCAGTTACCAGCCCGGCTGGTTTGTTGCCGGTCCCTACTTTCCGGGTAATTACTGGGGATTGGGCGCCATGGTTTATTGGCCAACCTATTCATCTTCCTATTACTACAGCAATCACTATTACGGCGGTGGCTACTACCAGGGCCGTTACTACCCGTATTCCGACCCTTGGTACTACCCCTATGGTGGGCATTACCGCAATGTATACGGCCATTATTACGGTCCGTGGAACGGCCCTTATTACGGCCCTTACTACGGAATTGGATACTCCTATGGCCGGCCTCATTACGGGAATTCCCACTCCTACCGTCCTCCGGGACGGCAGGATTACCAGCGCCCGGACCCGGTAGTCATTCCAGTGAACCAGCGCGGGCCATACGGCGCTGCGGGCGGCTATAGTGATGAGATCGATGAGCGGCAACGCCGTCGCGAAAGCCGCCAACCCGACCGGCGGTCGGCAACGGTAGTGACGGAGCGGCAAGGGATGGCCAATACCATCAGTATTGCTCCCGGAGGAAGCACCAACAGCGGCATGGTGGTGAGCAGCCGCAATGAGCGCAAAACCCAACCCAGTCGTTTGCATCCGGTCGCGCCGGTTACGCCTCAAGTGCGTGTTGGCGCCAGCCCTGGAAGCGCCAACCCTGGAAGCATGGTAGCGCCCACGCGCCCCGTTAACCCAGTCGAAGTAAGTCCTGCACCTCGCAGCCTTGATACCGGCCGAAGAAGTTTTCGTGCTCCGGCTTCAGTTGCCGCGCCTGGTGCATCGTCCAGGCCCGAACCCACCTACCAGCACCGGCTGGATTCAAACAGCATTCGATCGCGGGATGAGTTTCGGCCAACTGGGAACGACCCGTCGGGCCGTGACCAGGTTCGAGAGCGCGAGCGGGACCCAAGCCAGCGCCGGCAGTAAGCTGCAAAGCTGCACTATCCGATTGATTTCTGTACAATACCGGCCCGTTTCCAGCGCCGGACTGCAGCATGCCCTCGCCCCAGCTTTCAACTCGATTCGCCGAGCATTTTGACGTCATTGTCATTGGCGGCGGACATGCCGGTACCGAAGCGGCGCTGGCGGCGGCGCGCAGTGGCGCGCACACGTTGCTGCTGACCCACAGCGTTGAAACGGTCGGGCAGATGAGCTGCAACCCGGCCATCGGCGGCATCGGCAAAGGGCACCTGGTGCGGGAAATCGATGCCCTGGGTGGTGTCATGGCGCGGGCTGCGGATGCCGCTGGTATCCAGTTCCGCACCCTCAATGCCAGCAAGGGGCCGGCGGTGCGGGCCACCCGCGCGCAGTGTGACCGGTCGCTCTACCGGGCCTTCATCCGCAAGACCGTCGAACAACAGCCCAACCTGCGCCTGTTCCAGGCTGCCGTGGATGACCTGCTGCTGGCGGGTGACCGGGTCATCGGCTGCCGCACAGCCAGTGGTGTTGAATTCCACGCCCGTACGGTGGTGCTGACGGCAGGGACCTTCCTGGCCGGAAAAATCCATATCGGCGAAAACTCCCATGCCGGCGGCCGCGCCGGCGACCCGCCGGCTTTGACCCTGGCCGAGCGTCTGCGCCAGTTGCCATTCACTGTCGGCCGGTTGAAAACCGGCACACCGCCGCGGATCGACGGCAAGACGGTCGATTTCACCGGCTTGCAGGAACAGCCCGGCGACAACCCGCGGCCGGTGTTTTCTTTCGGCGGCAGCCCCGATGACCATCCCCAACAGGTCTGTTGCTGGATTACGCATACATCTGAGCGCACGCATGACATCATTCGCGCGGCCTTGCACCGCTCGCCCATGTACAGTGGTGAAATCGAAGGCATTGGCCCGCGGTATTGTCCGTCCATCGAAGACAAGGTGGTGCGCTTCGCCGAGCGACAAAGCCACCAGATTTTCATCGAGCCTGAAGGTTTGCATACGCATGAACTCTACCCCAACGGCATATCCACCAGCCTGCCGTTTGATGTGCAGCTGGAACTGGTGCATTCGATAAAGGGCTTTGAAAACGCCTTTATCACCCGGCCGGGCTATGCCATCGAGTACGATTATTTCGACCCGCGCGAACTGCACCCGCATCTGGAAACCCGGCAGGTCAAAGGCCTGTTTTTTGCCGGCCAGATCAACGGCACCACCGGTTATGAAGAGGCAGCCGCCCAGGGCCTTCTGGCAGGCATCAATGCAGCCCGCCTGAGCCGTGGACAGCAACCCGTCGTGCTGAAACGCGACCAGGCCTATATCGGCGTGATGGTGGATGACCTGGTAACGTTGGGCACGCTGGAACCCTATCGCATGTTCACCAGCCGGGCTGAATACCGTTTACAGTTGCGGGAAGACAATGCCGACCTGCGGTTGACCCGTCTCGGCCGTGATATCGGGCTGGTGGAAGATGCCCAGTGGCAGCGATTCTGCGACAAGCAGGAAGCCATCAGTGCTGAACAGTCCCGGCTGCGGGATATCTGGTTTACGCCGCAGAATGAACTCGGCCGGCAGTTGCAGCAGCAGTTCGATATCCAGCTCAGCAAAGAGTCCCGGGCACTGGACCTGCTCAAGCGCCCGGAACTGGATTACCACAAGCTGGCCAGCCTGCCCGGCATCGGCCACGGCACGGCAGACCCGCAGGTGGCTGAACAGGTGGAAATCCAGGTGCGATATGCGGGGTACCTGGACCGCCAAGCCGAGGAAATCGCTCACCGCGCCCGCCACGAAGAAACGGCCATCAGCGCCGATTTCGACTTCAGCGCGGTTCGCGGATTGTCTTCGGAAGTGATGGAAAAACTGTCCCGTATCCGGCCTGCCAATGTGGGCCAGGCTTCCCGTATCCCGGGAGTTACGCCAGCCGCAATTTCCCTTCTGCTGGTGCACCTGAAAAAGCACCGTCAAAAGGTGGCCTGAACGGGCCCAATCTGGCCTTAACACGTTAAATGGTTGGCCAAATTACGATAACAAAACGCGCCGTTCACAGTTTCTTAACGGGCTGTATCTACAATAGGCATCGTAAGTTGACTGTGCCTAGCGCGTTACGCCTCTACACAGGCAGTCCCCACACTTCTATGCCTTATGTAACGCGCTTTGAAGCCCCGATTCATCGGGGCTTTTTTTTGTCTGGGGACAAGCGGGTTTACCGGCCCGATGGGCTGGCGATTCCGATGTTTCAGGCCATTTCGATACCGAACAGCAGGCGTAACGAATAACCGGCCAGCAGGGCCAGCAGGGCCGCGGTTCCACCGATGATGAACGTCCGCGTTCCGGCGCGCAGGATCGGTTGCTTCAACACCATGCTTTTGAGGCTGCCGATGGTAAAAAACATGACGCCGGCAATTGCGGTACTGAGAATGAATTGCTGGTGTGTATCGAGGCCGGGAATCAACAAGGGCAACAGTGGCATCGCTCCAATCACAACAAAGGAAGCGAATGTCACCATTGCGGACTGGAAGGGGGAGTCAGCTGATTCCTGCAAGCCATATTCTTCCCGCAGCATGGTCTCCACCCACAGGTGATCGTCCTTGCTGATCGTGTCCACGATCTCGTCAAGCACTGGCGGCCTGAAACCCTTGGCGGCGAATATCTGCCGGATTTCCTCACGCTCACCTTCGGGAAATTCGCGTATATGCTCCCGTTCGGTTTGCCGGACGCTGTCGACCTGCTCCTGTTGCGCCGCCATGGCTTCATGGTCGCTTACCGCCATGCTGAACCCGTCCGCCAGCAAATTGGCGAAACCAAGCACCAGGGCCACGGTGTTGGAGAAGCCGGCGCCATAAGCCCCCGCGACCACCGCGAATGTAGTAACGCAACCGTCGATTCCACCCAGCACTCCTGACGATATGAGTTGGGAAGGGCCGGGTTTGGCCAGACGGCGGGAAATTGCCTCCGGATGGTGATCGCGGTCGAGGCTGGAATGTTGCTCAGTGCTGGACACAGGTGGAATGTATCACAGGTGTTAACAGGCCCGGGTTCATCTCCAGGCAAACCTTGGTTGGGCGAAGTGCGCCACGCGAGTCATGTTTCCCAGCAAGGCAACCTCGCGAAACTGGTAGGCCAGGGCCGCGGTGGGTGCGGCGATCCAGTCATTGCCCAACGGCATTTTCAACACCGGCCCGGTGCTGTGCTTTTTCTGTTGCAGGATGGGCGCATCGTGGCGCATCAATTCGCCCAGCGGTATGCGGTGGATGGATGCAACTTCGTCCGGGTTGGCCTGCAGGGCAGGCACGTTTCCGCCCCAGATCACTACAGGTGTGATGACAAATCCCGAGCGGGTGGCATAGTCGTCCAGCCGGCCGAGGATATTGGCAGAGGGTAATTCCAGGCCCACTTCCTCCTGCAGCTCGCGCAAGGCAGCGTCTTCGGGGGTTTCACCGGCATCGATACGCCCACCCGGAAAAGCCCGTTGGCCGGCATGG
>CBFGWJ010000054.1:0-9072 GCA_965652335.1 uncultured Gammaproteobacteria bacterium
GACCAGAAAGCCGATATTCGCGAGATTTTCTTCGACATACAGCAATTGGATACCGTCCAGTCCGGCCAGCACGCCGAAAATATCCGACCGGCCAGAACCTTCCGTCAAGCGGTCTGGCTCAACCACTTCCGGCAGATCAAGCCAGAACGTGGATCCAGAGTCGACTTCGCTGCTGCACCCCAGCCTGCTGCCGGTCAGTTCGGCCAGCTTCCTGCAGATGCTCAGCCCGATGCCGGTGCCTTCCACCTCGTTCTCGGTGCCGGTGATTCTTTCGAACGGTTCAAACAGCCGTGCCTGGTGCTCTGTCGCTATACCCCGCCCCGTATCAATGACGCTGATCCGGACCCGTCCACCTTCACGCCTTTCCACGACAATTTCAGCTTCACCGTATGGCTGGTTGTACTTGATGGCATTGGTAAGCAGGTGGACCAGTATCTTTTGCAGGCTGGTGGGGTCGGTGATGGCGCAAATTCCCGTTTCGGGAGTGGCGACAAGGCGAACCCCATACTGCTCGGCCATGCTGGCAACCTGCGAAAGTGAATCACGCACGACTTTGTCAACGGCAACACCGTGGATACTCAGGTTCATGCTCCCGCCCTCGGCGCGGGAAAAGTCGAGGACATCCTCGATCAGGTGCAGCAACTGTTCGCCGGCAGAATATATAAGGTTCACGCCCTCGACCTGCCTGTCGGTGAGATTGTCACCGCTCATCTGCAGCAACTGGCTGAACCCCAGCACGGCATTCAGCGGGGTGCGGAACTCATGGCTCATCCGTGACAGAAAGCTCGACTTCGCGGCATTGGCGCGGGCCGCTTCATCGCGTGAGAGCTGCAATTCCATTTCATGCTTTTTGTGCCGCGTGATATCCGAGAGCGAACCGAGGTAACCCAGCACCTGGTTGTCTTCATTCCTGAATGCCACGATCGATGTTGAAACCCAGGTTACCCGGCCATCAGGACGAACAAAGCGGAACTCCTGCGAGATGGGTTTGTCCGCGATTTTTGAATCGTCCATGCTGGTGTAACCGAGCCAGGCTTCGCCGATCCGTTCAAGGTCATCGGGATGCACACCCCTCATCCAGCCGCGCCCTGCTGCTTCCTCGTTGGACATCCCGGTGTACGTTTCCCACTGCTCATTCACATACATGCAGGCGCCACGCGCATCCGTGAGATAAATGCCAACCGGGGAACTGGATACCAGGGCGCGAAATCTCTTTTCACTCATTCGAAGAGCCGATTCGGCCTCCACCATTTCGGTGATGTCTTCGCAAACGCCCACGATCAGGCTTGGCCTGTCCTCGCTGTCCTTGAGCAACAATTTTCGAGTGCTGATATGAATACTCTGGCCCGTCGCCAGTTCCACCAACTGTTCGGGTGTGAAATACGACCCGCCTTTCCGGATGATTTCCTGGTCCTCCCGCCGCAGGCAATCAGCCGACAGCGGGCCGTCGATTTCCGCATCCGACTTGCCCAGCACTTCGGTATCCAGCAACCCGAAAATTTCCTTGGTTTTCCGGTTGTGCAGGACATACCGCAGGTCGTTGTTGACGTCCTTGGCGAATACCGCGACGGGAAGCAGGTCAATGATGTTCTCCAGCATGCTCGCACGCTGGCGTTCCGACTCCAGCGTCTGTTCCATGTCCGGCAACCGGGTTATCCACCAGTACAGCGTGCCGTCCAGCGATGCTTCAGCCTGGCAGACGACAGCTGCCAGGAAGCGCTCTCCGGCGACATTCCTCAGCTGCGCAGTGCCACTCACTTCGCCGTGCTGTTGCAAACGACAGGTGAAATGGTCACGGTCCTGCCTGACGGCCCAGAGATCCAGTTCGCTCACCTCGGGCAGCGCTCCATCCACCAGGCCAAAGCCGGAGCGGCATGCTTTGTTCGCGGCATATATTTCGCCGGATTGAAGGTTTGAAGCCAGCAGCCAGACCGGGCTTTGATCTGAAGTGATATCGCGCAACCTTGCAGCAAATCCGGGCATGTCAGGCCTTGCCCTGAACCTGTTTGACCAGTTCTTGAAGTGCGCTCATTACATCGGGAACGTGTTTGGGAGTCTCAACCGGATCACCGGCTTTGCCGGATGCCTCAAGCCGGGCGGCGGATACTGACAGATCCTGAAACCCCAGCAAATCCGCCGTTCCCCTGATCTTGTGCGCCAGCAAACCCAGGCCTGTCAGGTCGTTCGCCCGCTGCATGTCACTCAACAGGACCTGCCATTCAGCGGCATCCCGCAGCAGGATGCCCGACATTTTCCTGACCAGCCCGGACTGGTGATCGCCCAGCACCTCGTCGATGCCCGGCGCCCAGGGCATTGATTGCGGATCACCCGCTTCACGGTCGCAAGGGGAATCCGGCTCACCGAACTGTTGTTCTATCCAGGCATACAACTCCCTGGCTTTCACCGGCTTGCCGCAGTAGCCGGTCATGCCGGCGTCCAGGCAACGCTGGCGATCCAGCTCGCTGGACAGGGCCGTAACGGCCAGAATGGGGATTTCCGTATTGCAATCCGCCACTTTACCCGAGCGGATCATGCGGGAAACCTCAAAACCATCCATTACCGGCATCAGGCAATCCAGCACCAGCAGGTCGTAGTGCCGGCTTTTCAGGGCGTCCAGCAGTTCCAGCCCACTCCGTACACATTCGACCTCGTGCCCGGCGAACTCAAGCATGCCCTGAATGACCTGAAGATTGACCTCATTGTCATCTGCGGCGATGATTTTCAGGGCTTTGGTACCAGTCACCCCAGGTCTCCGATATCGTGGAAGCACTGTGCCGGCTTCCTGTTCCTGATGTTAGTCCCAACCAATATTCCTTAACAGGCACGAATACAGCCTCTAATAATAGTGACGGCCCGGACCTGTCAAATATGACAGTGGTCTCTGTAAACGCCTGTAATCGACAATAATGCCATCGCAATAGACCCTTCGAACCGTTCGCCAGTCGTGATGCTCAGGATGAGCGCGCCATTCAGGATGAGATATTCGCCATGACCAGAACCAGGGCATTGGAAGCATTGATCACCAGCTACCAGGATTTCGATATCGGAATCCTGCGCAAGAATTTCGACAATGCCAAATCCGATCACCTGGTGAAGCGACCCGTTGAACGATACTCCTATGCGCTGGTGCGTGCATCACTGAATGTATTTGCGCAGCAGAACTTTGCCGACCATCTCAATACCCTGGCGTTTGACCGGGACAGTTTCCATGACAATGTCAGGGCTTACGTACCACAGGTCTGGCAGTATTATCTCGAAGAGGCGCAGGATTCCCTCGGCACCGCCCTCATCCGGCAACTCAATCCGCTGGAGTTCCGCGATTGGCAACCCGGTGGCCGCACCCGGTTCGGCGCCTGGCACCGCATGAATTTCCACGAGTTCCAGGTGGATGTCCTGATACAGATATCCAACGAAAAAGCCCGGCTGGGCTCATTCGTGGGACTGTGCTATCTCGAGAATGACCAGAACCGGGATTACCCGATGCCCGACAATCAACTCGAAAGCTGCCACCACCTGGGTTCCATGCACCTGCAAACCGTAGCGGAGGAAATCCTCGATTCCCTGGGAATTGCGCCTGAATCGGCCATTGCGGCGATCAAGCAATCCAGCCGGGCGCATGGCGGCATGTTACTGGCCGGATGATTCTTCCAGGCAGCGGAAAATGCTGCTCTGCAGTTCGGTAAAGCGGAAGGGTTTGCTCAAGTAATCGTCCATGCCCGCTTCCAGGCAGGCCTGCCGGTCGCTCTCCATGGCGCGCGCCGTGAGCGCCAGGATCGGCACTCGTGGCCTGTCCAATTCCAGCTCCCTGGCGCGAATCTGCCGGGTGGCCTCGAAACCATCCATTACCGGCATCTGGCAGTCCATCAGCACGAGGGCATATTGCCGGCTGAAAACCGAATCCACCGCGGCCTGGCCGTTGTCCACCATGTCCACCTCAAGCCCCATCATCGTCAGCATTTCGAAACAGACCCGGCGATTGATCTCCGCATCATCGACCAGCAGAATCCGCATGCTGTCCTGGCCGTCCGCGACTGCTGTGAATGAAGCCTGCTGCACCTCCACGGATTCCATTACTTCTCCTATGGTCACCTGCAACAGAGCCTCATGCAGCCTGGACTGCTGCAGGGGCATGACCAGGTAAACACCGGCGGAATCCTCGGAAGCCGCAGGGTCAAATTCTTCAGGCAAAGTCATCTGGATCAGCTTTGGATTCCCCAGGGTGGGGTCACTGCCGATGGCCTGCGCAACACGGATTCCCTGCGCAGTCTGCAGGTTTACATCCGCAATCACCACATCAAAGGGGCGACGGGTGATGGCCGCGGACCTGAGCGACTTGATGGCGGATTCCCCGTTGGTCGATTTGTAAACTTGCGCGATGCCCCACTTGCGGCAGTAATCCGTGATCTTGTGGATAGTGGAACCCGCTTCATCAACCACCAGGATTCGCAAATTCACCGGCAAGGGATACAGGGATTGATCAGAGCCGCCAAAAACCTTGCCGAGAGACACAACAAACCAGAACCTTGAGCCTTTTGCCGGCACACTGTCAGCGCCGATCTCGCCACCCATCAGTTCAACCAGCTGGCGGGAAATGGTCAGCCCGAGGCCAGTGCCTCCATAACGGCGCGTGGTGGAACCATCGGCCTGGGTGAACGCCTCAAACAGGAACTGAAGTTTTTCCGGCTGAATGCCGATGCCGGTATCGGATACATCAAACTGGACTTCAACCCGGTCGCTGTGGTTTTCCTTCAGGCTGACCTGCAATTGCACACTGCCTTCATTGGTGAATTTCACGGCGTTGTTCAGAAGATTAAGCAGCACCTGGCGCAAACGGACCGGATCTGCCAGGACATGCCTTGGCACATCAGGACTCACGGTGCAGCCCAGTTCCAGACCGCGCACCTGCGCCTGGCTATGTTGCAGGGATACCGTTCGCTCCACCAGTTGATGCAGGTCCACCGGGATGTTTTCCAGGCTGAGCTGGCCTGCTTCAATTTTCGAGAAGTCGAGGATGTCGTTGATGATGGTGAGTAGCGATTTGGCGGCTTCCTGCGCGGTGGTCACGTACGACTGGTGCTTTTCCTCCAGCGTTGAGCCCTGCAGGAGATCGAGCATGCCCAGGACACCGTTCATCGGTGTGCGGATTTCATGGCTCATGTTGGCCAGGAACTCGGTCTTGGCGCGGGCCGCCTGCTCCGCCCGTTCCTTGGCCAGGAGCAGTTCTGACTCGACTTTCTTGCGCACGGAAATATCCCGCACCACCGCGGAGAACCTTGGAGCTTCATTGGGCGGGGCCACATACTGCAGGATGATTTCCACCGGCACCAGCGATCCGTCCTTATGCTGATGCACGGTCTGGAATTGGAGAGTGCGCTCCTCTCCGTCCAGCAGCGGCTGGATTTTCCGGCGGAAACTCTCTTCGGTAAATTCCGGCTTGATATCAACCGGCGTCATGGCTTGCAGTTCGGCGCCGGAATAGCCCACCGACTGGCGGGCTGCCTGGTTGGTGTAAAAAAACCTGAGGTTGCCGGGCGAAAACATGAAGATCGCATCCTCGGTCAGGTCCAGTGTGGTTTTCAGCTGGTTGATTTCATGGCTCACCTTCCGGTCGGTGATGTCGCGCACAATACCGCTGAACAGCCGCCGGCCACCTATGTTCATTTCGCTGACGGCCAGGTCCAGGGGAAAATGGCTGCCGTCTTTCCGCTGGCCTTCGACCTCCCGGCCGATGCCGATGATTCTTCTTTCCCCGGTCTCCAGGTAGCGGCGCATATAGCCGTCATGGTGAACCGAGTAGTTCCGGGGCATCAGGATGTTCACATTGCTCCCGATCAGCTCCTTTTCCTCGTACCCGAACAGCTTGTATACCGCCGGGTTGACCGATTGGATGATCCCGCTTTCATCGATCACGACAAAACCGTCCACCGCTGTATCCATCAGGGTTTGATGGCGGATATCGCTGTCGTGCAGGCGGTCGAGCAGCCGGTTGAGGGGCAAATAGATAAAAAATATGCCCAACGCGCAAATCGCGAGGAGAGCGGCCGGAAGAATCAGTTTCAGGGGAACGCTTGCGCCGGAAAACTGGCCGGAGCGAAGATTCACGACCAGGTCGGCGATCACCAGCACAACCACAACCGCCCCTGCGAAGATCAATCGTCGGGATATCGAATCATGTTGTGCCCTGATTGTCATTGCTCAGCCAACAATCAACTCCGTGAAGCGTGGCTTGACCCCAAGCCGGGGCCATCAAGAAAACCCTGAGTGATTCAGAGCCTTTATGTGCGGATTATAGCTGTCACGATATTCATGTCGAATGGTTTACCTGTAGCGTATTCTGAATGAGCGCTGCATTTCCTGGTGGAGAACTGCGGCCACCTAAAACGGCGCCCTGGCTACTTCCCTGGCTGGGGCTTTGGCGGGCTCGGCAGCCGGCTTGCGGCCATTGTCAAAAAAAGCCCGTGACGGCGGATTCGGACGCCAGCTGTTGCAGCGGTCCACCAGGTCATGCCAACCGTTCCAGTTGGCGGTGCCTGCGGGTGATTCGGTGAGTGCCCGGTACTGGGCTGCCAGCGCCCGCATGCGGACACCTGTCTGTTGGCTGAGATCCGGCTCTCCTGAAGCCTGCTCGGCCAGCTGCAGGTATGCCTTGCTGGTTTTGGTCCAGTAGTCCCGGTTCAGCGTGGCGCGAACCTCAGCGCCGGAATCGCTCAGGCCGTCGCCGATCCAGGTGTGGATTCCCGCCAGTGCACTGCACTCAATCAACTCGTCCTTGTAGGCGCCGAGGTGCAGGTCGCCGACGATGCGGGACTTGTAGGTAACAGAGACTTCGGAACTGCCGGCAGACTTGAATGCCTCGGCCGTACCACTCACCGACGCGAGCAGCAGAACCGAGACCAGAAAGAAACGGTGAGATCCCTTGGCGCAATTGCCCTGAGGCTGGAACGACATGGTTACCCCCTTGCGGTAATTCCATTTACCCGCCGCCATGATAATTCAAATTCGTTGCCGGGCAAAGCTGCGTGCCGGAAACTGTGGCGCCGCAGGCTGTTTTCGTTTCCACCATTCCCCGCCCTGAATCAGCGGACAATCACGGCAGCAGGCCTTGCGTGCCTGTGATATCGCAAGTCACAGCAGGCGCAGTCCGAGCACACTTTGCAGGTCGGCCAATGCCTGCTGCCCGGAAACAACTTTTATGGTTGTCATTCCCATGGCTCTTGCAGGCTTCAGGTTGATGCCCAAGTCGTCCAGGAACACGACTTCCGACGGTGCAACCTGCGCCTGCTGGCATGCCAACCGGTAAAAGGCCGGTTCGGGCTTGCGAATCCCGGCTTTGCTGGATTCCAGCACAAAATCGAACAGTGAAAAAACCGACTCAAAGGAAGCAGCTCTGCCTTCATCCGGCTGCATGTTGGCACCGAAGCCGGTTTTGACATTATTGGTGAGGCAGGCGACTTTGTAGTGTGCCTTTATGGTCCTGATGGCATCGACCATGCCTGGCCTGATCTCGCCTGCGAACAGGGCCATGATGTCCTTGCCGCGAACGCCATATCCCAGGGCTTTGCTTTCCTCAAAAAACAACTCGTCAAACTTTTCGGTATCGATGTCATTGCGCTCCAGCCGCGCCCAGGCATTGGTATCGTGGTTGCGGCTGTTGACGGTGCGAATAAAGTCCCGTGGCAGGCCATGTTCCTGTTCGTAGGCATTGAACGCATCAAATGGGCTGCTGGTGACCACTCCGCCGAAATCAAGGAACACAGCACGGAATGAGGAAGTTTTGGCAGATGTCATGGCAACAAAGCGGTCCGGATTATCTTCAGCGAGGTCAAAGCGGGTGAATCCAGATCATTGTTTACCTTATGAGGGATTGTCAATTGCATGATTAACCGTCGCGGGCCAGGACCATCATTCATTCACAGGGATTCGGGAAATGGGTTTGCTTCATGCGGATAAAGCCAGCAAACTTGACGAGCCAGTCCGCACGACGCGTAGTTGAAGAACTGTTCACCACGACCACAGGAATGCAAGCTTGAGCATGAGCGGAGAAATGCCAGTTGTTGGAGATGCTTCAGCAATGCAGGAATATGCATTTGGCGAGGATACGATTCGAAGACTTCAACAGTGGTGCGACACCACCGTGCCGGTGGTGGGTGAGATCCAGCGCATCACCCGGCTCAAAGGTGGCCAGTCGAATCCGACTTTCCAGCTGGATTCCACAACGGGGAAGCATGTCATCCGGATGCGGCCGATCGGCTCACCCATGTGGGCTCACGCGGTGGAACGCGAGTTCCGCGTGATGGCAGCCCTGGCGCATTCGGCAGTTCCCGTGCCGAACGTATACGCCCTGTGTGAAGATCCCGGTGTACTGGGTGGCAATTTCTATGTCATGGCTTATGTCGATGGTCGTGTGATTGATGATTACCTCCTGCGCGAGCTGCCCATGGAACATCGCCGCCTGGCCTATGAAAATTTCATCAGCATTTTGGCTGG
Organism: uncultured Gammaproteobacteria bacterium; assembly: GCA_965652335.1. GTDB lineage: Bacteria > Pseudomonadota > Gammaproteobacteria > Xanthomonadales > SZUA-36 > JAWXBM01. The sequence continues at coordinate 8,488 of CBFGWJ010000054.1, forward strand.
CATTCACCAGGTCGACATCGACAAAGCCGGGCTTGGCAGCTTTGGGCGGAATTCCGGCTATCTTGAGCGGCAGATAGAGGTCCATGGCAGGCCATTCCGGGAAAACTGTCCCGAAGGCTACGAAGACATGGTGTGGCTTGGCGCGGAGCTGCGAAAGAGGCTTCCAGCGGAATCGTCGCTAGCGCTCATTCACGGTGATGCCCGAATCGGGAATACGATTCTCAGCCACACGGAGCCCAGGATCCTGGCGGTGCTGGATTGGGAGTTGTCTACACTGGGCGACCCACTGGCGGATGCCGCCCAGATTTTTTTCGGCTATCACCTTCCGAATAACCCGATAGGCCGGCTCGATGCCGGGATTGCAAAGGAATTGGGGATACCCTCGGAAGAGGAGATGATCAATGCCTATTGCAAAGCCGCGGGCCTTCCGGAATTTCCACACTTGCAGTTTTACATAGCGTTCAACCTGTACCGTACCGCAGCCATCAATTATGGAGTTGGCCAGCGTGCGCGGGCCGAAAAATCCAATGACCCCCTGGCCTACGAGTTTGAGGCCATGGCCATTCCATCAGCGGCCCGGGCAAG
>CBFGWJ010000055.1:0-9072 GCA_965652335.1 uncultured Gammaproteobacteria bacterium
GGACAGGGTCTGGCGCGTGGGTGCAACCGGCAGTGCGAACGCGGTGATGATGCCCACCGGTACGCCGGGCGCGATCTCAAAGAATTCCAGCGTCTGCTCGTAATCCATCGCCTTGTCTTCCTTGGTGTAACGGAGGCCACCAGTGACGCTCCAGGCATCGCTCAGTTGCCAGGTGCCGGAGACAAAGGCGGCATAGCTTTCCGTTTCAATGGCGGAAATCGTGTTGGCAGCCTCCTGGTAGCCAGGAATTGGCGGCGCGCCGATCAGGGGCGGAGTGGTTTCGCCCAGGGTGGCGCGATTGGTGCCGCTGTTATCCTGGTTGAAGTAGAACACGCCGGCGATCCAGGAGAAAGCTTCGTCGCCATTGGAGGCGATGCGGAATTCCTGGGTGAACTGGTCCTGCTGCTGGTCGGAACCGGTGGCCAGGATGTCGAGGATGGAATAATCCTGGTCGTTCCAGCCGGCCCAGTCATTCTCCAGGTAGCCGGTGACGGAACTCAGGGTGAAATCGCCCAGGTTCCAGTCAATGTTGGCGGACACCCCGCTGATTTCGCGGTTGAAGAAGTTCTTTTCGTTGTTGGCGATGGAGCGGTCATAGCCGTCATTGCCGTCGAAGTCGGCCAGCGGTCCGCTGATGATGTCCTGGAAATTCTGGATGCCCTTGTCCTTGCTGTAGAACGCGGTCAACAGGATGCTGAGGTTGTCCTGCGGGTCGAACTGCAGGTGGCCGCGCACGCCGGTGAAGTCGGCCGACTGGAGGTCATCGTTCGCCGGGTTGCGGTCCTCGGCCCAGCCGTCCTGGTCCAGCGCGGTCACCGCCACACGGGCTGAAACCGTATCGCTGATAGCGCCGCTGACGTGGCCCCGCACCTGCCACAGGTCGTAGTCGCCAAAGGTCAGGTCGCCGGCGGCTTCAAATTCTTTCGTGGGTTTGCCGGTGACCACGTTGATCAGGCCGCCGGTGGTGTTCTTGCCGTACAGTGTGCCCTGCGGGCCGCGCAACACTTCGATGCGCTCGACGTCGATCAGGGCCGTGTTGAAGTAGCTGGGCCGGCCCAGCACCACGCCGTCCACCTGCATGCCCACGCCGGCCTCGATGCCGATATTGTTGGTATTGGAACTGACGCCGCGGATGGAAATGCGCGGGTTGCTGGACACGTTGGCTTCAACCGTGACGTTGGGCACGATGTTGATCGCGTCCTCCATTTCCACCACCGTGCGGTCTGCCATGTCCTTGGCGGAGATCACCGAGATCGCCAGCGGCAGTTTGCTTTCCAGTTCTTCACGCTTGGACGCGGTAACAACGATTTCCTCCAATGCCAGGTTGGCAGCATCCTCCTGCTCCTGGGCCTGAACGATCATGGATGACAGGGCCAGGCTGATGGCCAGGCTGAGATGGGCGGTACGCTTGATCATGCTGTTTCCTCTCGGGTTGTGCACACGCGGCTCCACTGCCGCGCTTAGGGGTTGCGAATGACGGGAATCACCAGCCGCGACGGCTGGCTGCTGCTGCGATGGAACGTCAATACCGGGTCACCCTCGGCGGGATAGCGCGCAAAGGTGTCCTGGTCATGCCCGGCAATGGCCAGCCGCAGGGAGTGGCCGGCCGGGACGCGCACGGAAGTGGGCCACATCACGAATTCCACCGGGCTCACCTCGCCCGGAACTATGGGCATGGCGTCCGCGCTGGTAAAGCTGTGATACGGGCCAAATACCGGATAGGGCGGCGTGGCATTCGACACTTTGCGGTGAACCAGCCGCAGCTGGCCTTCGGTGATCATGCTCACCACGCCATCGGGTGATACCGATTCCAGGTACGCGATCAGCGCGCCGTCCTCATGGGTGGAAGCAACGTAAAGCTCCACCCGGGGAAAGCCGGTGATTTCCATGGCGTGTTCAAGCGGTGGACTGGTGTAGGTAAGTAACCGCTGGTCAGCCGCGGCGCGGTCACCGTGGAATATGTCCTTGCCGCCGAGTTGCGTGGTCCAGCGCGTGAGTGCGCCGGTGCCGGCGGCAAAGTCCACCGCATACTCGTCACTGCCCTCAGCGCCGGGCGGCGCGGTTTCCAGTGCATGGTTGGCGGCCAGGTACCAGCTGGTTTCGGCATGCCCGGCCGGCGGCCAGGTGTCGGTGGTTTTCCAGCGATCCTCGCCCATGGTGAAGTAGGTCAGCGTGGGCTTGAGATCTGATGCCCGGCCATCGCCGCGCATGAAGGGTTCGAGGAACTCCAGGATCCGGCCGTACTGCTCCTCGACGCTGGGCTCCACGGCCTGGTCGGCCGGGTTGTAGACACCGGCATCGCCGCCGGCCCCATGGGTCCACGGGCCGATCAGGTACTGTGCCGGCGCATCGTAGCTGGCGAAACGGGCGATGACGCCCGCCGCGGTTCCGGCATCCACCCAGCTGCCCCAATGGAAGCTGGGAATGCGGCTGGCTTCAACAGCCTCGCGAAAGCGGTAGGGCGAAACCAGTTCGGCACACTCGGCGCCATCGGCTTTTTCGTCCAGTGAAGCAGCAAAGGCAATTTCGTCCCGAAAACCGATGTCGGCGAAGAATGTGGTGAGGTTGAGGTTGGTGGCATGCTGGCTGACCGCCTCGGCCAGCAGTTGTCCGTCGGTGTCCTCGTCCACCGGTTTGACACCCAGCAGCCGGGGCTGGTCCGCGGTTTCCGGTGAGGCCTCCGGTACCAGGTTATTGTCCAACGCGTGCACCGCGGCGCCCCAGTTGTCGGTAATCAGCTTGTTGCGCAGTCCACCCGGGTACAGGATGCTGGTGTAGCCGTCGAAATCGGTGAAACGCGGAACGGCAGCGCGCAGCGCGGGCGAAGGGTCAAACGTCGCATGTTCGGCGGTGTTTCCGGAATAGGATACGCCGATGGTCGCCACCCGGCCGTTGGACCAGGCCTGTTCCGCCACCCAGTCGATGACATGCCTGAAGTCGCGGGTTTCACACACCGAGAACTCGGTGCCGCGCGAACCAAAGGAGGCGCCACTGCCGCGTGCGTCCACCACCACCACGGCGTAGCCGGCCTGGTTGAGGCCGGCAAACAGCTCGGACTTTTCATTCTGCGGCGGATCGTAGGCCGAGGCGCGCCAGTAGCGGGTAAAGCTGATGAGCGTGGGCAGGTTGGCGCCGGCGGTGGTGGCTTCGGGTAGCCAGATTTCCGCGGCAATCCGCGTGCCGTCGGGCATGGTGACGTACACCGCCTGGTTTTCCGGAAAAGCGGTGGGTGCCGCTTCCGCCGTGGGTAGTGGAGCAGGTTGCGATTCAACGGGCGGTGCCGGCTCCCGGCCGCATGCCGAAAGGCCGAACAGCAGCGCCGCCAGGACTGGAATCGGGGCGATACGCCCCAGGCTGGCCATATTCATGGCAATTTGCCGGGTTTTCAACGCATGATCTCCGAAGTCGGTGGCCGCCAGACCGGGCCAGCCAGCGGATGGCTGACACGGTTATGGCCTTGGTTACAATTTTATGAATTAGTGTATCTATTTTTATACTAACGTACAAATTATTGGTTTAACAGCTTCAAGGTGCAATAATGAGCCGTAAACTCATGCGTTGAGGTACCCCATCGAAGCGACACGGAACGGTTCCAATGACCCAGACATCTTCCAGCAAGCTCGCCGCGCCCAAGGGTGGCGGCAAGAACCGCAAAACCAAAAAGGAAACCTTTATCGAGAAAGCCAGGCGGCAGCAGATACTGGAAGTGGCGTTCCGCATGTTTGCCGAAAAAGGCTTCAACCAGACCTCCATCGATGAGATCGCCGATGAAGTCGGCGTCAGCCGGGGCGTCATCTTCTATTACTTCGACGGCAAACGTGAGCTTGGCCAGGCCACCATCCTGCAGAGCCTGCGGCAATATGGCCAATACGTACAAAAGCGGATTGCCAGCCGCCGCACCAACAAGACCAAGCTGCTGGAATTCGTCGACGCCTGCCTGGATTACCAGCTCGAGCATCGCACCGATTACCTGGTGGTATTCGACACCATGGGCTGCTTCGGTCCGACCGAGGAAAAATATGCCCTGCTGGCGCGGGTGAACCGCATTACCCGTGAGATGCTGATCGACCTGATCAGGCAGGGCCAGGAGGCCGGCGAGTTCGGCAATTTCCCCGTCAACGACCTGGCGGATGTATTGCATGGCGCGGTGGACGGGTTGATGGAATTGAGTGCGGTCGAGGACAGCCTGGTGGACCACGAAGGCTGCAAGCGCATGATCCGCCGCATGGTGCTCAGCGTCCTGGAGGGCTGAATCGCTCCTGCAGCCGGGCCAGCAACCTGGCCAGTCCGTGCACCAGGATGATGGCAGCAAAGACCGGCACGATGACGAAAATTCCAGCGAGGCTGACCTGCATGCTGTCGGTGAGACGCAACAGGTGGTGTTGCAGGATGGCCGGGCTGTAATACACCAGCGGCAGCAGGAACAGCAGCACGGCCAGGAACCGGACCGACGCCGCCAAGGCCCGCAGGGCCCTGGAGCGCATCCGCAATGGCGCCATCAGCACCGGGTCTTCCCGCCGGTAGAAAGCCACGGTTGCTCCCAACAGGCCCGACCAGATCATGCAATAGCGCGCCAGTTCCTCGGTCCATGAAGGTGGCGAGAAAAACACGTAGCGCGCCACCACCTGCAACCCTACCGCCAGCAGCATAGCCAGCAGCAAAGTGCAGGCCGCGGCCATGCAGGCCCGGTTCAGGCCGGCGCTCAGGGAGCTCAGGAAAGCCGAGCTGCGTTGCAGCAGTCGCATCACGGCGCGCTCCTGATTTCCGCCAGGTATTGCTGCATCTGATTGATCGCTTCGGCTGAGGCCATGCTGGAGTATATCGGCAGCAATCGCTGGCGGAATTCTTCCCGCTCTTCAGCACTGAGCGCAATGCGTTCGATGCCGATACTGGCCAGCAGGGCGAATTCCTTCTCGATGGCCTGCTTCACCCAGACCTGCAGCGTGTTACGGGCATCGATGACGGCCTGGTCAATTTTCGCCCGGGTGTTCGGGGCCAGCCCGCCATACCACTGTGCTGACATCACCACCGCGCGCATCGAGGGCTGCATGGAAATGTCCGTGAAGTAATCCAGTTGCCCGCCATGGCCGAACAGCACAGGCACCAGCGGCGCATTCAGGTAGCCATCGGCAATGCCGGTTTGAAGCGCCTGCGGTACTTCTTCCCAGGCCACCTGGGTGCCGGCCGCGCCCCAGGCGGTGAAAAATTCCAGTTGCTGCGCGGTCATGGCGCGCAGGCGGAAGTCGGGCATGTCCGCGATCGTGCGAATGGGCTTGCGGGCGGTGAACAGGCCGGTGAGGCCGCCAATGTAGGCCTGGTCGACCAGCAGCAGGCCGCGCGGCCTGGCCTCGGCATTCACCCGCGCCAGGAAATCGGTGGTGCTGATCAGCGCCGCCACTTCCTGCACGTTGCGGAAGATGAACGGCAGCTCGGTGGTGGCATAGAGGTCGGAGGCATCCACCAGGTCCTGGCCGCCGGAGATGTTGACCTCCAGCAGTCCCAGCATCACCTGCTCGGAGCGCACCAGCTCATTGCCCAGTGAACTGCCCGGGTAGATCACCGCTCGCAGGCCTTGCCGTTCCAGCGATTGGGCGAAGGCCACGGCCCAGTTCCAGGTGCCGGAGCGTTCTGGATCCGCCGCGCTCGAGAGCCCGATCTTGATCACATCCCTCTCCAGCGCCGCAAGGTCGCCGGCCAGCAGGGCGCAGCAAAGGCCAATGGCCGCGAACCATCGCCGCCTGTTCATAGCAGGCCCAGCCAGCGTGGCAGGAACAGGGTGATTTCCGGCACCAGCACTACCGCCACCAATACCAGGATCTCAACCGCCAGGAAAGGCAGCACCCAGGCAAACAGCCGCCAGTAACTGGTGCCGGACACCGCTGACACCACCATGACCGAGCCACCGAGTGGCGGTGAGATCAGGCCCACCGCCAGGGTCAGGCAAACGATGATGCCCACATGCACCGGGTCGGCGCCTTGCGCAATGGCCACGGGTACCAGTACGGGACAGACCAGCGCCAGGCCCAGCAGTGTGTCGAGCGCCATGCCGAACAGCAGGAAAAACACCATGATCAGCAACAGGAATGCGGCACCGGAAACCTGCAGGCCTTCCAGCATGCCCGCCAGGTAAGTGGGGAGTTGCGTCAGCGCGGCGAGGTAGATGACCAGCGCGGCCGCGGCAAACATCAGGAAAATCGAGCCGGTGAGCACCACCGTGCGTTGGACGCATTCCACCATCATGCGCAGGTTGAAGCTGCGGTAAAACAGGCATACCGCCACCGCTGCAAAGACGGCGACAGCCGCTGCTTCGGTCGGTGTCATTACACCAAAGACGATGCCGAGCACGATGATGAGCGGCAGTAGCAGCGCAGGCAGGGCATGGCCCAATTCCGCCAGCCGCGCCGTTTGTTCCCGGCCTTCACCGCCAGGATGACCGAACCTGCGCGCGAAGACCGCATTGGCCGTCAGCAGGGCGGTGGCCAGCAGCAGCCCCGGACCGATGCCGGCCGCAAACAGCGCGGCGATGTCCACGCCCATGATGGCGCCGTAGAAAATCAGGATGATGCTGGGCGGAATGATGGGGCCGATGATGGAGGAGGCGGCCGTAATCGCGCCGGCGTAGACCGCCGAGTAGCCGCGCCGGACCATCTCCGGCACCAGGGTGTTGGACAGCGCCGCGGCATCGGCCATGGCCGAACCGGAGATGCCGGCGAAGAACACCGAGGTCAGGACGTTCACATGGCCCAGGCCGCCCCTGGCCCAGCCGACCAGTGACATGGCGAAATCCACCAGCACTTTGGTGATGTTGCCACGGTTCATGATCTCCCCCACCAGGATGAACAGCGGCATGGCCATCAGGGCAAACACATCCAGCTGGCTGAACACCAGCTGTGGCGCCAGGGCCAGGTATTCACCCCGGTCCAGCGCGAAGTAGAGCAGCACGATCCCGGCTCCGGTCACGTAAGCCAGCGCAGTGCCCGCCAGCATGGCCAGCAGGACGAACAGGACGACCAGCAGGATCATGGCTGCATCACAGTATCGCCAGTCAGGCGCGGGTGGGTTCGTAGGAGGTGACGAAGGCCAGGAAGCGCGAGATCTCGGTCATGTTCTGGGCCACGAACTCGATGGTGTAGGCCGAGATCCTGCGAACGATGCCGAGATAGGACAGCAGCTCGGCCGGCATGCGGTGTTTGAAGTCGATCTGCAGGTGCAGCGGGCCAGGCCGGGGCGAGGCTGCAAAGCGATCCAGGTTTTCCAGCGCCGATGCGATCGTTTCGCGGATCAGCTGGCACGATTCAGCGGGCCGCAGCGTGATGCCGGAAAGCGTTCCGTAAGACTGCTTGGTGACGGCTGCCGCCACGCCCGGTATGAGCTTGCGGGTTTCCTCGACAAACACATCGTCACCGGAAATCATCACCACCGGCACGCCAAAATGCGCGGCGATTCCGGCCGAAATGGCGGCTTCCGGCTGCACCTCGCCGTTGATGCGCACCTCCCTGATCACCAAACCGTACAGGGTATGCGCCAGGATGCCGCTCACATTGCTGGCTCCGGCGTGGTAACCGATCAGGCAGGCGCCGGCAAAGCCACCTTCCTCAATGCCCTGCATCATCCCGAGTGGGCGGGGCCAGGAGCGCACCACCCGGACCTTGTCCGGCAACTCATCCAGCAACAGGTTCTGGCCATTGCCATGCGAATCGCTGACCACCACCTCGGTAATGTCTTGCGCGAACGCGGCTTCGCAGGCGGCCACCACCTCGCCGGTCATCCACTGGCGGCCCTTCTCGTATTCAAAGGCACCGGGGCCGCCCTGGTCGCGCGTGACCACTCCGGCAATGCCTTCGATGTCGGCGGAAATGTAGAGCTTGCTGTTGTCTTTGCTGTCGGGGTTGCGGTTCACTGGCGGCTTGGGGCTCATGCTGCAATTCTGCTTCTCGGAAAGAAGTATACTATGTATCATAAATTTGACCCTAAGTCAGGAAAATCGCTGATGACCCACTCCCTGCTTGACCTTGATTCGGTCCTGGAGCATGAATTCGATGCCGGAACCAAGGGCTTTCCCAAGTCCTCGAAGCCCTTGAAGCTGGCTGAAATAGCTGGGCAGCGGTGGAACCTGCTGCGTGGCGATGTGAGCCTGCCGGCAGCCGTGATCCGCGAACCGGCGCTGCGGCACAATATCGACTGGATGCACGCCTATTCCTCGGCGCGTGGCATCCGGCTTTGCCCGCATGGCAAAACCACCATGTGCCCGCAGCTGTTCGATTGGCAGCTGCGGGCCGGAGCCTGGGGCCTGACCGCAGCCACACTCACCCATGTCGAGGTCTACCTGCGGCACGGAGTGCGCCGCATCATTTACGCCAATCCTCTGGTGGCAAAAGCAGATATCGATTACGTCATCCGGCAATTGCAGGCTCATCCTGATCTGGAATTCCATTGCCTGGTGGATGACGCGCGGAATGTTGAGCAACTCGCACAAGGGGTTCGCGCCTCAGGTTTGCAACGTCCGCTTCGAGTGCTGCTGGAAATGGGCATTCCCGGTGGCCGCTGTGGCGTTCGCACTACAGGCCAGGCGCTGCAGCTGGCCCGCATCATCAAAGCCGCATCGCCGAGCCTGGCGCTGTGCGGTATCGAGGCCTTTGAAGGCATAGTCGACCTGACCAGCCGAGCGGGCAAGGAGCTGGTCAGTGGCCTGCTCTCCAGGGTGGTCGAGGCGGCGAACGCCTGCCAGCAGGAGCAACTGTTCGCGCCAGGCACCATCCTGCTGACGGCGGGCGGCTCAGCCTGCTTTGACCAGGTTGCACAGGTGTTTAGCAACCATGGGCTGGAAGGCGCGGTCGAGGTCATCATCCGCAGTGGCTGCTACGTGGTGTATGACCACGGCTTTTATGCCCACCTGGCGGAGCATTTCAGCACGCACCTGGAAGCCGACCCGGCGCTGTCCGGTGGCCTGCAACCGGCGCTGGAGGTATGGGCTATTGTGCAGTCCGTACCCGAGCCGGGCCTGGCCATCGTGGCCATGGGCAAGCGCGATGCCAGCTATGACATGAGCCTGCCGGAACTGCAGTGGCATTT
>CBFGWJ010000056.1:0-8983 GCA_965652335.1 uncultured Gammaproteobacteria bacterium
GATGCGGTTGGTGGTGACCAGCGGAAGGTTGACCTGTCCCATCAGCCGCCGCGTCACCCAGCTGAATCCCGCCCGCGGCACCATGGTGGCGATGGTGGGAATGCGCGCCTCATGCCAGCCGATGCCGGTGTTGATCATGCTGGCGCCGGCGGCTTCCACGGCGCCGACCTGCGCGACGATCTCCGGCCAGCTGTTGCCATCCGGCACCAGGTCCAGCATGGAGAGCCGATAGACGATGATGAAATCATGGCCCACCGCTTCACGAATGCGGCTGACGATTTCCACCGCGATGCGGTAGCGGTTGGCCGGCGGCCCGCCCCACTGGTCGTTGCGCCGGTTGACCCGTGGCGTGGTGAATTCGTTGATGAAATACCCTTCCGAGCCCATTACCTCGACGCCGTCGTAACCGGCGTCGCGTGCATAACGCGCGGCACGCACGAAACCACGGATTTCACGCTCCACGCCGCGGGCGGACAACGCCCTGGGCTTGAACGGGTTGATCGGCGACTGCACGGCGCTGGGCGCCACGCTCAGCGGATGATAGCCATAGCGGCCGGCATGCAGTATCTGCAGGCAGATCTTGCCATTCTCCCGATGCACCGCTGCGGTTACCTGGCGATGCTGGCGTGGTTGCCAGGGAAACATCATGCTGGATGAAAACGGCGCCAGTGCGCCGCGAAGGGTCGGCGCAAAGCCGCCGGTGACGATCAGGCCCGCCTCGCCCGCGGCGCGTTCCGCCAGGTAGCGCGCCAGGCGGGGGAAATTCTTTGCGCGGTCCTCCAGGCCGGTGTGCATGCTGCCCATCAGTACGCGATTGCGCAGCCGGGTGAACCCAAGGTCCAGCGGCTGCAGCAGGTGTGGATAGGCGCTCATTCGCCCGCCAGTTGCAGCGCCAGCTGCTGTACCAGCTGCCTGACGCGTTGCATGGGTTCCCGCAGGGTTTCCGCGATGTTTTCCTCGGACAGGGGCTGGTCGGTGACACCGGCGCCGTAATTCGACACCACGGCCAGCCCGGCATAATCCAGCCCCAGCTCGCGGGCCAGCGCCGCTTCGGGCAATGCGGTCATGCCCGCCAGGTTACAACCATCGTTGGCCGCCCGGCGGATTTCCGCCGCGGTCTCCAGCCTCGGGCCCTGGAACACACCCAGGCAAGCCTTGTCCAGCAAGGCGATGCCCGTCGCTTCGGCGGCGAGCAGCAGTGACCGGCGCAACGGCCCTTCAAACGGCCAGCTGAAATCCACATGATGCAGCGGAACGTCCGCGGAATCACTGTAGGTGTGTTCGCGCCCCCAGGTGTAATCGATCAGCTGGTCAGGCGCCGCCAGTGTGCCCGGGCTGTACGGCCCGCCCATGCCGCCCACGGCAAATACGCCCAGCACGTGGTCCGCTCCGGCTTCGCGCAGGGCCCAGAGGTTGGCCCGGTAGTTGACCTTGTGAGGCGGAAAGCGATGGGGAGAGCCATGCCGCGGCAGGAACAGGATGCGCAACGGCTCGCTGGCCACGACCTGCACCTCCGCCGAAGGCAGCCCGTAGGGTGTATCGAATCCGAGATATTCGACCGGTCCACCGAACTGGTTCAAGCCGGTGCCGCCGATCAGCGCCAGGCTCGGTTTTCGCTTCGCCATCAGACGCCTTCCAGGGCGCGCAACTCGCCCAGGTGACGCCAGTGTTCGTACACGTCCATGCCGCAGCCGAACACATATTTATCCTCTACATCGCGGCCAATGAACCGGGGCAGCTCACCGGCGGTTTCACGGTCGTGGATTTTACGTACCAGCACCGCGCTGTTCACGCTGCGCGCGCCCCGTGCCAGGCAGTAGCGCTCGATCAGTTCCAGCGTGAGGCCCACATCGTAGATGTCATCTACGATGAGTACTTCCTGGTCCTGCAGGTTCAGCCGTGGGGGCACGCGGAAATCCAGCTGGCCACCCTCGGTCTGGCCGGAATAGCGGGTGGCATGCACGAAATCCATGCGCAGCGGCATTTTCAACCGCGAGGCGATCCAGGTGGCCGGCAGGATCGCGCCGGTCATCACCGCCAGCAGGAGGATTTCACGGTCCCCATAGTAGGCGTTGATTTCTTCCGCCATGTGATCCACTGCCTGCATCATTTCTTCGCGGCTGGCGATGAGTGTGGAATGCGCAAGTATTTCCCGCGGATCCATGCGTTGTGGATCGGAAGTGGGTTCTGCCATCGGTCGTGCTCCGTTGTGATCGCTCAGTAGTCAATGCCCAGCCCTGCAATAACAGCTTCAGGCAATGGTGTTCAGTGCCTCGAGGCTGTCACGCCAGTGCTGCCATTCGCCTGCGCCCTCGCCGGCGGCCTGTGCCAGTTCAGCCGCGCCAAGTACCGGCTGGCCGTACAGCAGGGCAATTCGTTCGCTCATGTCCGCCAGCGGCTGGTCTATTGAAGCCAGCAATTCTTCCACATCTTCCGGCCGGCATACCAGCACCAACTCGCAGCCGGCGGCCAGGCACCGCTGCAAACGCGCCGGCAGGTCGCCCACCGCGAACGCAGCATGCATCCCGAGGTCATCGGACATGATCACGCCGCGGTACTGCAGTTTCTGGCGCAGAATCTGCTGCAACCAGGCGCTCGAGTAACCTGCCGGCAGTTCATCCACGGCCGGATAGACCACGTGCGCGATCATCAGCGCATCCAGGCCGTATTGCAGCTGGATGAACGCCTGCAGGTCAGTGCTTTCGATGTCCTCGTAGCTTCGTGCATCCACCACGTCATCGGTGTGCGAGTCGGCTGCCACCGAGCCATGCCCGGGAAAATGCTTGCCGGTGGTTTTCATCCCGGCATCGTGCATGCCGGCCAGGTAGTGGCTGCCCAGGTCACTCACTGCGGCAAGGTCGGCCGAAAAAGCCCGGTCGCCGATCACGCTGCTGCCGCGATCCAGATCGAGCACCGGCGCAAAACTCATGTCGATGCCCAGGCCAAGCATTTCAGCCGCCATGACGCGGCCATGCCGGTAGGCGAAATCGGCAGCCCTGGACTGGTCGCTGCGCCAGATTTCTCCCAGCCGGCCCAGCGGTGGCAGGCGCGTGAAGCCATCGCGCAGCCGTTGCACCCGGCCTCCTTCCTGGTCAATGGCCACCAGCAACCGTGGGCTGCGGCAGGCCCGAATGTCCGCCACCAGCCTGGCAATCTGCTCCGGCGAAGAATAATTGCGCGTAAACAGCACCACCCCACCCACCGCCGGATGCTGCAACTGCGCCCGGGTTTGGCCGTCCAACTCCAGGCCGGGAATGCCGATCATGATGGGGCCCAGGCTGCGGGAAACGGTTTCGCAAGGTGAGGACATGTCGGGCGTACTCACTTGTGTCTGGGATGGCGGCTGAACAGGGCCATGGATTCAACGTGCCCGGTGTGGGGAAACATGTCCATGATACCCGCGGATTCCAGCCTGAACCCGTGTTCGTGCACCAGGATGCCGGCATCACGCGCCAGGCTGGCGGGGTGGCATGACACGTACAGCAATTGCTCCGCCTGCGTGGCTGCTATCAGCGGCAGCACCTCCTGCGCGCCGGACCGTGGCGGATCGATCAGCACCTTGTTGAAGGGGTGGCGCCACCAGGGCGCTTGCTGCTGGTCCTCAACCAGGTTGGCGACATGGAACTCGGCATTCTGCAAGCCATTGCGCAAGGCATTGGTCCGAGCCCGTTCAACCAGCCCTCGGTCGCCTTCAATGCCAACCACCCGGCCGGCCAGCCGGGCCAGCGGCAGGGTGAAATTGCCCAGGCCGCAGAACAGGTCCAACACGCAGTCCTTCGTCCCGGGCTGAAGCAACTGCATGGCCTGGTGCAGCATGGAGCGGTTCAGCCCGGCATTGACCTGGGTGAAATCCGATGCTTCAAACGCCAGCCTGACATTGAACTCCGGCAGCTCATAATCGAGTTGCACCTGCTCGGGCTCGAGCGGATGAATGCTGTCGGGGCCTTTCGGTTGCAGCAGCACCGCCACATCATGATCCCGCGCGAACCGGCGCAGGGCCGCGAGATCGCCTTCCGGCAACTCCTGCATATGGCGGAACACCAGGGCACACTGCTCATCGCCGCAAGCGACCTCGATCTGCGGCAGGTTTTCCCGCTCCTGCATGCCGCCCACCAGCTCGCGCAATGCCGGCAGCAGGCGGGCGACGCGGATATCCAGCACCTCACAGGAATCCATGTCCGTCACAAAACCGGAGGCGCGTTCGCGAAAGCCAACCAGCGCCGATTCCTTTTTGCGCACCCAGCGCACCGACAGGCGCGCCTTGCGCCGGTAATGCCAGGCCGGCCCCTCCAGCGGCGGCAGGATTGCCCCTGGAGTGACTTTGCCGATGCGCTCGAGGTTCTGCAGAAGGCTGTCCTGTTTGGCGACCAACTGGCCCGGGCCGGAGAGGTGCTGCATGGCGCAACCGCCGCACTGGTGGTAATGCGGGCAGCGGGGTTCAACCCGCTCCGGAGAAGGATTCTCCACGGCCAGGGCATGGCCTTCATCATAACGGCGTAATCGCCGGGTCAGGCGCACTTGCACTGTCTCTCCGGGCAAAGCGCCGTGCACGAAGACTTTCTTCCCTTCCCATTCGGCCACGCCACGCCCGTCGTGGCTCAGGCCGGTGATCTCCAGCTCCAGCGGTTCAGCCGGTAGCCTGGCTCTGTTGCGTCGTCCCAAAACTGATTTCCCGTGGCCAGTGCGGCGGGGCCACCTGTGCCTGATATTGCTGTTACGTGAGTATGTGATCGAGGGCAACGGCCCGGACCTGGTCCGGGCGATTACCTCGCCGGTGCGTCAATTATTTCTTTTTCCAGTTGCCGGCGGCATCCTGGTAATTCCAGCCCGGACGGGCCTTGTCAGCCCACTCTTTGGCAAAGGTCTGCTGAATGTCCTTTTCCCATTCCGGATGCCCATTGGCCACCGCGATCTCACGGTAAACAGCCGCCCGGTCACGGTTTTCATCCGCCACCACGCTTTCCAGGTTGCGGCGCTCGTTCAGCGGCACGGCGGACCGGTCCAGTATGGCCACGAATCCATCATTGCCGAACCCGATGGCACCGGCATCAAACCAGGCGTTCAGGCTGCTGGCCTGGCGCTGGGCCATGCGGCTCTTGATGGCGTTGATCTGTGGCGTGTTGATGTCGATGGATGCCTGCTGCGCCTGCGCGCTGGGTATGATCGCATCCAGCAACCCCATGGCTGCCATCAAAACGGGATGGTTTTCCAGGTCAGGCGGATTGTCCTGAAGCGGGTTGAAGATACCGCTGTCCTTCTGCTGTTCACCCAGCACATCTCCCACGAACTGCTCGGCCGCCTTTTCCGCTGCCGCCGCCGGAAAGTAGACATTGATAGTCACGCAGGCGGCCAACAGCATGATGCCGCCCAGCAACAGCAATGAACCCGCGAACCTGAATGCTGAATATTCCGTACTTTGTGCTGACATGAGAATTCCTCTGCTTACCCGATTTCAAGTTTCCCGCTGCGGACCGCACGAACTGGCGCTCATGATATCAGACAGCGGGTTCCGGGTTCGGTGCGGGCCGCCGTTCAACTGCGTGATCGCCACCCGCCGAACATCTCCCACCAAACCGGCCCCGCTGGACCGGCCCCGACAGCCTCATGGATCACCGATGCGGATATCGCCGCCGGAAGTTGCTGCCACCAGGTTGGCCACCAGCTGCGGCCAGTCCATGCGCCGGTTGAATACCCGGATCGACAGCTTGGGAATGCCGGAACCTTCCATGATGATTACGCTGTTGTCCTCATCCGCCAGGCCACGAATGGAGCAGACATAATTCTCCAGCCGGCAGCCCATACCCAGGCGCTTGTAGGAAAAATTGCTGAACATGCGCATGATGGGCCCGGTCAGGGCTGCGGTGGCGCCACCACCGCCAATGCTGGTGAGGTTATTCACCGCCTGGCGGGAGATGCTGCGGGAATCGGCCTGCCTTTCGGGCGTGCCCATCCAGGCATCGAAGGAAACCGGTGACCAGTCCAGCATGCGCAGGTCGTGCACATAGCCGTCCAGCCGCCCGGCAATACTGCCAAATGAAAATGCGCTGGTCACCAGCTCGAGGTCGAGATTGTCCACCTCAAGGTCAGCAGCAAAACTCGGCAATACGCCGAATATCCGCTCCACCCGCAGGTTGCTTAATTCGATCCGGCCATCAAAGGCTTCAAAGCTCAATACGCCATCAACCGTGAGCACGCCCTGGTCAAACGATGCGCCGGGAATGCGGCCGGAAACTCTACCCTGGAAACCCGGCCAGCCCAGTGCCGCGGTGAGCTGCTCCATGTCCAGTGCGTGCAGTCCGGCATTGAAGTTCACCACCGGGTCCTGGTGGTCGACTGTCGCGGACGGCAGGTCCAGGCTGAACTCATCCACCGAAAATTCGCCGCCCAGGACTGCCAACCGCAGCGGTTCCGCCAGCTCAAAGTGCCCGGGCGCTGTGTTTAAAGCCACCGTGCCAGCGCCCAGGTTGATCCGGCCCAGCAGCAGGCCGCGCCAGGAGAATTCCGACTGCCCGATCGACCTGCCGGCCTGGATGTTCGCGGTCATGCCGGTAAATGCAAAGCGGTCCTGCTCGTGGTCAACGACGCTGAGGTCCTCAAAACGCAGCGTACCGCTGGGAAATTCGCCACCGGCGCCGGTGCCTGACCAGTTCAAACCGCCGGTGACGGTAAGATTGTCCAGGGTCCAGCTCGCCAAAACCGGTTCCAGGTATCGCTCATAGGCCAATGGAAACTGCATATCCAGTTGCCTGACCTGGTACTGCAGGGATGCCGCCGGGTCGTCAAGCTCAAACTCGGCACTGGCCCCAAGCTGCAATGAGCTGCCGTCGTCGACCTGCAGGTCCTGAATGTCAACCCGGCCACCGGCCAGTGCCAGGCGTGTTTTCAGCTGCAGCGGCTGGGGCCCGAACTCAGTGTAGAACCGGTCCAGAAGCACCTGTCCGGAGAGGAAGCGCGCCGTCAGATGGAGGCTGGCCGTATTGCCCGGCGTGTACTGGCCCTGCGTGCGGACATTCAAGCCCTCGGCGGCATAGAGCCCGTCGGGCGAATCCAGGCTGATGTCTTCCAGCTGCAGCTGGAAGTGAATCGCGCCTGGCTTCTGTTGTGCCCTCGCATCCGCTGCATCGGAAGATGATGAACTCCCAAGCCGCATGCTGCCGCGGCTGGTGCCGGACTTGATCCAATCCAGTTGCGCAGGCAACAGCGCCCGGAAGGGCAAACGCTCCAGGCCCTGCGCGCCCCAGTCAAGGCTCAAGCCACTGGCCTGGCCGGCAGCATCCGGGCCGCTGTAACGCACTCGCGCCTCGAATTCGCCGGCGGTGAGGCTGCTGGTCACGGACTGCCGCTGTTCATTCCAGACCGCTTCAGCCAGTTGGCCGTGCATGTCCTGCCTCCAGCCGCCTGCATTCGGCTGCACCTGCAGTTGCCAGGCGCCAGCCGGGCACCAGCCTTCAGCTGCATTGCCCAGTTGGGCACACTCCAGCGAGAGCTGTTGAACTGCGAGACCGTCCTGCCCCGCCATTCCGGCCTGCTCCACACCGAGCCGCAGCCCATCCTGTCCAAAGGTTTGCAACTTAACCTGTTTGAGTTCCACACCCTGGTAGGAAATGTTCGCGGCTGAAATTTTCACCGGAAACGGCAACGCCGCCAGCGCCGGGTTGGAGATCACCAGCGCCAGCGCAAACATTGCCATCGGTAGGACAGTGACCCGGTGTTGTGCGGCAACAGGCATCATGGCAACCATTCTGACAGATGTGGACAACAGCGGTTCAGGTCGCAATTAAGGGCCGCAGTTCAGGGCAGCACTTCAGGGCCACGGATTGGGGAAAACGGGTCAGGCGTTGCTCATCAGTTCACGCATTTCGCGCACGGCTGCTTCCAGGCCGGTGAAAATGGCGCGTGCCACGATGGCGTGGCCGATATTGAGTTCCACCATGTGTGGAATGCGGACTATGGGCTGCACATTGGTGTAATGCAGGCCATGGCCGGCATTCACCTGCAAGCCAAGTTCATGCGCCAATTGCGCCGCTGATGCAAGGCGTTGCAGCTCTTCCTGCTGGGCTGCGCCGCTGCTGTCGGCATAGGTGCCTGTGTGCAGTTCGATCACTGGCGCGCCGGTCTGCTGCGAGGCTTTGATCTGCGCGGCATCCGGATCGATGAACAAGGACACACGAATGCCCGCGTCAGTGAGGATGCGGGTGGCTTCGGCAACTTCCTCGAAGTGACCCCGGACATCCAGGCCGCCTTCGGTGGTGAGCTCGGCCCGTTTCTCCGGAACCAGGCAAACATCCGAAGGCCGGTGCGCCAGGGCGAAATCCAGCATTTCCCGGGTGACGGCAATCTCCAGGTTGATGGGAATGGCACAGCGTTCGCACAAAGCAGTGACATCACGGTCCTGGATATGCCGGCGGTCTTCGCGCAGGTGCACGGTGATGGAATCGGCTCCGCCGCGTTCGGCAAATTCAGCCGCCTTGATCACTGACGGATAGTCGGTACCCCGGGCCTGCCGCACCGTGGCTACATGATCGATATTGACACCCAAAAGAACACTCATGGTTACTGCTCGTCCTGATTGAACTGGTCCCGGCGCCGCGGCATTTCCGCGCGTTCCGGGACGGCTATTGTCACTGGAACAGGGCCTGCGATACCAGTGGTTTGTCGCCCAGGTGGTAACGCAGCACCCGTCGCATGAGCCGCTTCAGTTCAGGCAGGTGCTGTGGTTCGATGTTGCCGGAGTCGAGTGCCAACAGCGCGGCACCTGATACCAGCCTGTGCCTCTCCGCCGGTATTTCCAGGGCGTTTGCGTGCTCACGCCGCGGCCCGGATTCCGGGTGGTAGCGATACCAGCCATCCGCCTCGACCATTTCACCACTGGCTGGCTCAAACGCCAGCACCATGGCAAAGCCAATGGACTCCAGCAGCTGCTTCTCAAAGCTGCGCAGGCGCACCTGCGGTTCTTTCTGGCTGGCCAGTTGTTGCATCAGCA
>CBFGWJ010000057.1:0-8914 GCA_965652335.1 uncultured Gammaproteobacteria bacterium
CGGTCAAAGGAAGTCCGGCCCCTTTCCAGGAAACGGCTTTGCGGCCATTCCAGGGCCGGATTCTTGACCAGAAGGACATTGCCCTGCATGCCTTCGAGCCCGGCCTGGTGCAGCAGCAGTGTCGATTCCTGCATCAGTGCTCCGTACGCGCTCGACACCGTATTCACCGACGGATCATTGCACTGCCGCCATGGGCAACCACGCTGTTGGAATCAGTCGGCATCGGCTATATCCTGTAGTTCATATCACTGAAACAGCTGGCTACTTTTGCAACGAAGCGTGTAAGCGGAAGCCCGGCTCACTGGAAGAACCATGCCCGCAATCGACATTCAGGCCGTTCCGGCTTTCAACGACAATTATATCTGGCTGCTGCACACCGGTGGCAAGCACTGCGCCGTGGTCGATCCGGGCGATGCCGGGCCGGTACGCACGGTGCTGCAACAAACCGGCCTGCAGCTCAGCACCATCCTGATTACGCACCACCACGCCGATCACATTGGTGGCATGGCCACCCTGGCGGAGGAATGGAACCCCCGGCTGATCGGCCCGGCGGACCCGCGCATCGCGGGCCTGGACCGGGTCGTCCGGCAGGATGATGAAGTGGAACTGCCGGACCTGGGGCTCACTTTCCGCGTGCTGGAAGTTCCCGGGCACACGCGCAGCCATATCGCGTATTTCGGCCATGAAAGCCTGTTCTGCGGGGATACCCTGTTCAGTGTCGGGTGCGGCCGCCTGTTCGAGGGCACGGCTGACCAGATGCAGGAATCGCTGGACAAGCTGGCCGCCCTTCCCGCCAGCACGCAGGTCTACTGCGCGCATGAGTACACGCTGGCCAACTGCCGCTTCGCGCTGGAGGTGGAGCCTGAAAACCGGGCCCTGCAGGAAAGGACACGCCAGGTGGAGCAGGCGCGGGCTGCCGGAAAAATCACCTTGCCCAGCCGGCTGGGCGACGAGCTGGCCGTCAATCCCTTCCTGCGTAGCCGCGAGAATCCGGTCATCAGGGCCGCACAGGGCCGCGATCCGGGCGCTACTGCTGGCGTCGCCACCCTGCGGGCCATCCGCGCCTGGAAGGACAGCTGGTAGGCAAAAAAGCTTGACCGAACAGGCTGTGCGCGCATAATAGCCTGCGAAAACAAGAAACTGAGGATTCCTGGTGCCAGTTAAAGCCTTGGCAACGTTGGTTTTTCTGTTACTTGCCGGCTGTGCCACCACGGGCACGAATCAGGTCACTGGCGAAGTTCCGGATACACAGATTTCACGGGTGGAAGATCCACCTTCCACCGACGTATCGGTCGTCGATGAACACCTGTATGAGTTACCACCAGTCGATGAAAGCCAGGCTTACGTCAACGTCTGGGAGCGCGTGGTCGACCGCTTTTCCCTGCCCGAATGCTCCGAAAAGGAATCCAGCCTGCAGTGGGCGCGCTGGTATGCAGACCGGCCGGACTACATGGGGCGCATTTTCAAGCGCGCTGAACCCTGGATTCACTACATCGCCGAGGAACTCGAGCGGCGCAATATGCCGGGCGAGCTGGCCTTGCTGCCGATTGTCGAATCCGCCTATGACCCGTTCGCATTTTCCAGTGGCCGCGCGCTGGGCACCTGGCAATTCATCGCCGAGACTGGCCGCCGCTACGGGCTGAAACAGAACTGGTGGTATGAGGGGCGGCGCGATGTCTGGTCCTCCACCCAGGCAGCGCTGGACTACCTGTCCTACATGAATGAAATGTTTGAAGGCGACTGGCTGCTCGCGCTGGCCGGCTACAACACCGGCGAAGGCCGTGTGGCACGCCAGATCAAGCGTAACCGCGCTGCCGGCAAGCCCGTCGACTACTGGAACCTGAGCCTGCCGCGGGAAACGCGCGGCTACGTGCCCAAACTGATGGGCCTGACCTGTTTGTTCAAATACCCCGAACGTTACGCATTCAGGATGGCCCAAACACCCGACAAGCCGGTAATCGCTGCCGTTGATATCGGCCAGCAGGCCGACCTGGTGCTGGTGTCGCAGATGAGCCAAACCCCGATCGATGTGCTGTTCACCCTCAACCCGGGGTTCAACCGCTGGGCAACTTCACCGGAGGGCCCGTTTCGCGTTGTGTTGCCGCTGGAAAATGCCGCCTTGCTGGAGGAGTCACTGAAAAATACCGACCCCTCATTCCTGATGCGCTGGGACCAGGTGGTGGTGGAAAAAGGCGATACCTTGTCCGAACTCTCGAACCGGCACCATGTGCCCATCGACGTTCTGAAGAGCAGCAACCAGCTGGCCAGCAACACCATCCATCCCGGACAGAAGCTGCTGTTGCCGCGCGATGACCAATTGCTGCTCGATCCGCAATACGCCTCCGCCGCAGCGGAATTGCAACAGCTCCAGTCCGGCCTGATCGCCGCCGACCGCATCACGCATACGGTGCGTCCGGGTGAAAACCTGTCGGTAATTGCGCGACGGTACCGGGTTTCCGTCAACGAATTGCAGCATTGGAACAACATTCGCGACCCGCGTACGCTGCGCGCCGGCGCCCGCCTCACCGTGTTCTATACACCCACGCAATCGCCTTCTGGCCAGGCCAGCCAGGGTGAAATCCGTTACGTCGTGGTACGCGGCGATTCGCTTTGGAGTATCGCGCGCAAATACAAGGTTCGGGTCAACGACCTTCGAACCTGGAACAGCCTGGATAAAGGAGTGGTACTGCAGCCTGGACAGAAACTCCGCATCCAGCTGTAAGGCCCGGGTTAATGATGCAATTCCTGCCCCACTGCAAGTCCTGTTGTTCGCGACCTGCGCTCATCTGGCCCGGCATCGTGTTGCTGGTCGCCATGGGACTCCTGGCACCGGCCGCCCTGCCCGCGCTGGCCAATACCTCGCTGGAAGGTGAGGCTATCCAGGGCGGCCTGATATTCGGCCAGGCGGCGGCCGGCAGTCGCGTGAGCCTGGACGGCAATGAGGTGATGACGACAGCTGAAGGACAATTCGTGATCGGCTTTGACCGGGACGAAACCGGCACGCGTGAATTGCGCATTGAAACACCCGGCCTTCCCGCTGAAACACTCAAACTGCCGGTGCAACCGCGCGAATATGACATCGAGCGGGTGGACGGCCTGCCGCAGCGGACGGTTACTCCGGACCCGGAAGCGGCCGAGCGCATCCGGCAGGAGGCGGCGATGGTTTCCACCGCGCGCCAGCTGCGTGAGCAGCGCACCGACTACGCCATCGGCTTCACCTGGCCGGCTGGCGGCCGGATCAGCGGCGTATACGGCAGCCAGCGCATTCTCAACGGCGAGCCGGGCCGGCCGCACTACGGCCTGGATATTGCGGCTCCCACGGGCGACCCGGTGTATGCGCCGGCACCTGGCAAGGTTACGCTGACCCACAAGGACATGTACTTCTCCGGCGGCACGCTGATCATCGATCACGGCCAGGGTTTGTCGTCCACGTTCCTGCACCTGAGTGAAATCCTGGTGGAAACCGGCGCTGAAGTGAAACAGGGTGACCTGATCGCTCGTATCGGCGCCACCGGTCGCGCGTCAGGCCCACACCTCGACTGGCGCATGAACTGGCTGGACCGCCGCGTTGACCCTCAGCTGCTGCTGGACGGGCAACCCCCTGCCGCGGTATCAGCCACGCCATAGGCGAGTCTCATACCAACGCGCAATCGTGCAGGCGCTTGGAGCAGCTACAGCCGGAACGAGGCCCGGTGGAAAGAAACGATTGGTTTGAACCGCAGCCTACTTGCGGGACAGGCTCAACCTGACCGGCGCACCCGCGCCCGCCACGTAACCGCCTTCCACACCCTTGGTGACGACCGAGACGGCATTGTGCGGATGCAGGCTTTCGTAGTGCGTGCACCGCGCCCAGAAATCCAGGATGCGATCATCGCTGTTGAGCGCCGTCTGCACGCGCCGTCCCGCGTCTTCGCAGAACATCAGGTTACTGCCGTTCAGCAACGCAAATGCCTGCTCATCTTCGCGCTTCACCGTGGCCTGCACCGGAGTTTTCAGCGCGCCTTCGATTTCGTCGATCAGTTCCACGATGGGGAACATTTCGAAACTGGGCGTGAGACGCACGCGCAGTTCGGCGGCGCTGCGCTGGCTGTGCGGCGTGGCGACGATGCCTTCATCGCTGCCCAGCCACTTCAACACCTGCTCGCGATCCAGTTCCTTGCCTTCGGCGAAATCCTGCCGGAACTTGTCCTGGATCAACTGGCGGGCCAGCGCCGCTGAACAGGGGCAGGTGCTGGAGTACAGCACTTCCAGGCCCATTTCCAGGCTGAATTCATTGCCTTCGAGAATGCCGATCATGGAAACCGGATAACGGCGCCAGCCTTCATTGTCGCTTTGCAGTGCGGGGCGGCGCGTGACGTAGTCGAAATCCACACGGATCAGGGCGCGGTCGCTCAGCCCTTCGTGGGAATCCAGGAAAGACCGCAACAACTGGCGCAGCGTGCACGGGTTCAGCGGGCGCTGGGCAAACGCCTGGTCCAGGTGCAGGTAGAGCCGTGACATATGGATGCCGCGCACCTGTGGATCGCGAAGGTTGACGTAGGCCGTCACCATGGCCGTAGACTGGATCAATCCGCCCTTGTCGTCTTCGATGCGCACCGGCATTTCAATTTCATTCATGCCCACCCACGCCAGTTCCCCGGCCACTTCGGCCCGGACTTCATTGGCAATGTCTGGCATTTCGCGCAATACGCTTTCAACAGGACTCATCGTGTTCTCCATATCTGCCCGGATGCGTGACCCTGCGGCACCCTGACCACATGGGTTCCCCAACCCGCAACATCAACCCTGACGCCTGGGCTGCACTACCAGGCCGCAAAAACCAACTTATAAACGGCTTCGCGTGAATTATCCGTCAAAGCGAAGCCGGGGCCAAGCAAACCGCTCGCCAAACCGACAGCCGGCCTGTGTGGGATCTGGCCCGTTGGCTTGTGCGGCGGCCTGGCCGCGAAATGGAATCGAGCCCGCCGGCAAGTACTTCGGGTCACTGCTCTGGTGGATTTCTGGCAACTGAACTCGTGCTGGAATGATCGATGGTCGGGGCGAGAGGATTTGAACCTCCGACCCCCACAACCCCATTGTGGTGCGCTACCAGGCTGCGCTACGCCCCGACGATTGATCAAAAATCCTGAACCTGGCTACCCGGTCAAGCCCGGGGCCCGGCAAAGGGAGGCGGCATGGTATCAAAACAATGGCCTGCGGAAAAGCAAAGAATCAGCGATCAACGCTTGAGAACGTGAAGGACTTCTTCCAGCTCCATCCGGACCTGCCGGATGATCTGCTGGCTGCGGCTCACATCATCACGCGCCTCATCGCCTTCCAGCATCTGCCGCGCGCCACCGATGGTGTAACCCTGCTCATACAACAAACTGCGAATCTGGCGGATCATCATGACATCGCCACGCTGGTAATAGCGTCGGTTGCCGCGCCGCTTGACGGGCTTGAGTTGCTCGAATTCCTGTTCCCAATAGCGCAGCACGTGCGGCTTCACGCCGCACAGGTCGCTTACTTCGCCTATCGTGAAATAGCGCTTCGCCGGGATCGGCGGAAGATCACGGTCAATTCCCGGATCCAACATAAGCTTCCACCCTTGCTCGCAGTTTTTGCCCTGGACGGAAAGTGACTACTCGGCGCGCCGAGATGGGGATCTCTTCGCCGGTTTTCGGGTTTCTGCCTGGCCGTTGATTTTTTTCACGCAACTGGAAATTGCCGAATCCAGAGAGCTTGACGTTCTCACCCCTTTCCAGTGCATCCCTGATGGCCTCGAAAAACGAATCGACGAATTCCTTGGCTTCCCTTTTGTTCAAACCGACTTCTTCAAACAGCTGGTCGGCAATTTCTGCTTTGGTGAGCGACATGTTTATCCTCTTAATTCCGCACTCAGCCTGCTTTCCAGATTGCTGATTACCTGCTGTATCACGGGATCTGCAACGTCATCTGTTAGAGTGCTAGAAACGTTCTGCAAAATCAAGCCAATTGCCAGACTTTTATAGCCTTTTTTGAGCTCCTGGTCCTGATAGACATCGAAAACAACCAAATTCTGTAACAGTTCTCCCGCCGATTCCACGATGCAGTCACGGACTTCTGCCCAGGCGGTCCGTTCCGGCAGCCAGATGGCAATATCGCGCCGGATCGAGGGGAAACGGGAGTACGGCCTGGCATGCTGTAAACCGCGCTTCTGCAGCGGTTCGAGATCGAGTTCGAATGCAAAAACTTCGCAATCGATGTCCAGGGCTTTCAGAACCTGCGGGTGCACCGCGCCACACCAGCCGATGGAGCCACCATCGACCATCACCGCAGCACTGGCTCCGGGATGAGCCCACGGCGCATTCAGTCGCTCAAAATCCACCCGCGAATCACCGCGCAACGCCAGCAAGCGCTCCACATCGCCCTTGATGTCAAAATAATCCATGGCACGGGTTTTTGCCGACCACTGCTCGGGCAGGGCCGGGCCGCACGCAACGGCTGCGATGCGGGGTATTTCCAGCAACGCTTCCGCCTGCAGGAATGCCAGGCCGGTTTCAAACAAACGCACACGTGAATGCTGGCGGCGCAGGTTACGGTTCAATGCGGCCAGCAATCCCGGCAACAGCGTGGTGCGCAGCACGGCCAGCTCAGCGGACAGAGGATTGGCCAGCGGCAGCGCGGCGTCCGCCTGGTGAACCGCCTGAAGGTGGCGCAGGTCGACAAAGCTGTAATTGATCGCCTCCTGGTAGGCTGCAGCGCACAGTGATTCGCGCATCTGCAGCAGGCTGACCTGGTGTTTCGCCACCGAACCCACTTCCGCTTCGCCACTGGGCATGCGCACCGGGATGTTGTCATAGCCGTGGATGCGCGCCACTTCCTCGATGAGGTCTTCCTCGATCGCGATGTCGACACGGGCCGAAGGCGCGATTACTGTCCAGGCCTGCGTTTCCGCATCGAATTGTGTGGCCATGCCCAGGCGCCCCAGGATGTTTTCCACCTGTTCCGCGCGGAACTCATAACCAATCAATTGGTTGAGGCGTTCCAGGCGCAATCGCACGCTGGCGGCAACCGGCAGCAATTCAGCAGCTTCCTGCACCAGCACCGGGCCCGGTTCGCCACCACAGATTTCCACGATCAGCTGAGTGGCGCGTTCAACGGCCCGTACCTGCCCTTGCGGGTCGACACCGCGCTCAAACCGGTGCGATGCATCGGTGTGCATGCCGTAGTCGCGCGCCTTGCCCATGATCACCGCGGGATTGAACCAGGCACTTTCCAGCAGGATGTTGCGCGTCACATCTTCAACCGCGCTGGCGTCTCCACCCATGATGCCGGCCAAAGCCACCGGCCCGCCGGCATCACAAATAGCCAGCACATTTTCGTCCACGTCCACTTCGGTGCCGTCCAGCAACACCAGCTTCTCGCCCTGGCGGCCGCGACGCACGATGATTTCACGGTCCAGCCGGTCACGGTCAAAAGCGTGCATGGGCTGGCCCAGTTCCAGCATCACGTAATTGCTCACATCCACGATCGGGCTGATGCTGCGCACGCCGCAACGGCGCAGCGCTTCCTGCAGCCACAGCGGCGATGCCGCGGCGGCGTTCACATTTTGAATGACGCGCCCCACGTAACGGGGGCAGCCTTCACGGTCTTCCAGTTGAATCGGAAAGCCGGTTTCGGTAACAGCGGGCACCGCCTTCACCGGATGGTCGGTGAATGCAGCATTGCAGCTGGCTGCCACATCGCGCGCAAGGCCGCGAATGCTCAGGCAGTCGGCACGGTTGGGTGTGAGGTCGATTTCAATGCTGTGGTCACCCAGCTGCAGCCACTGGTAAAAATCCGCTCCAAGTTCAGAGTCTGCAGGCAATTCCATCAGGCCAGAGTGATCATCGGACAGGCCCAGTTCGCGCGCAGAGCACAACATGCCATTGGACTCCACACCGCGCAGTTTGGCCTTTTTGATCTTGAAGTCGGCACCGATCCGGCCGCCCACTCGGGCCAGCGGCACGCGGATTCCCGGGCGCGCATTGGGCGCGCCGCAGACGATTTGCAGGCGCTCCTCGCTGCCGTCATTCACGGTGCACACCGACAGCTTGTCGGCATCCGGATGGGGGGCGCAGGATTCGATTTCCGCCACGACAATGCCGCTGAAATCCGCCGCAACGGGCGCAACCGCGTCCACCTCCAGGCCGCTGGCGGTCAGCCGCTCGGCCAGTTGGGCGGCGGTCAGATCAATCTGCACCCATTGCTTCAACCAGTTGACACTGAATCTCATGAGAAAAACCTGATCATGTTCTTGGTATTTGCCTGTAAATCAATGAAATTGCTGCAGGAATTGGAGGTCATTCTCAAAGAACTGGCGCAAGTCCGTCACCCCGTAGCGGAGCATGGCAATGCGCTCCACGCCCATGCCAAAGGCATAACCGGTATACCGTTCCGGATCGACATCACAGGCCTTGAGCACATTCGGGTGCACCATGCCGCAACCGAGTATTTCCAGCCAGCCAGGCTCTGCGCCGTCGCCCTTGCTCCAGCCGATGTCCACTTCCGCGGAAGGCTCGGTGAACGGGAAATAGGACGGCCGGAAACGCATGCTGAGCTCGCGCTCGAAAAACGCGTTGATGAATGCCTGCAGCACGCCTTTCAGGTCCGCCATGCTGACGCCCTCGCCGATCAGAAGGCCCTCGACCTGGTGAAACATCGGCGTATGCGTCTGGTCGGAGTCGCTGCGATAAACCTTGCCTGGCGCGATGATTCGGTAAGGCGGATCCTGCTTTTCCATCACCCGGATCTGCACTGGCGATGTATGCGTGCGCAGCAGGTCGCCATTGGCGAAGTAAAAGGTGTCGTGCATCGCGCGGGCCGGGTGATGCGCCGGGAAATTCAGGGCTTCAAAGTTGTAATAGTCGCTCTCGACCTCGGGGCCGGTGGCTACGTCGAAACCGAGGCGGGA